>JAUXBV010000011.1 GCA_030619215.1 Fibrobacterota bacterium
ACTGCCCCTGATGGATAGGGTTGTGCTTGTTTACTTTTTTTATCTGATTTACCTGGGCAGCAGGTTTTCTGCCATGATATATGTGGTTTTTACCGGAAGGATGTTTTTTTACATACTGTCCATGGTGCGTTCCCTTTTTTATGTGAGGTTTATAAGGATGGTAAGTCTTATGCTTATGGTGCCATACTTTATGCCAGTGTTTATGTTTCCAATAATGCCATGGCTTCCAATGTATCCAGGGCTTCCAGTGTTTATGGAATTTGTAATGCGTCCAATGGTAATTGTGTATGTAATGGAAATTATGATAAACATAATGATGCATGTGATGGTAGTACGTTACATAATGAGGATGATTGTAATAGTAAATATGTAAAACCGGGCAATAGGTAAAATGGTAGGGATAATAATCATGCCAGTTGAAATACACGGCAATTTCCCATGGCCCGAAGTACATACCGTAATCCGCATCATAGTATACTTCCCGGCATTTGAGAACCCGCCTGCCGGAGGGGTATACAAACCAGCGGTATATCCGGTCACCTACCATGAATTCCTCTTCATCACAGGGATAATAGCCATTCCCCCTGCCCTCATTCTCGCATTCAGGTTCACTATAGCGCTCGGATTCAACAGCTTCCGATTCACTCTGTTCCTCTGAAAAAGCGATCGCCGGCACAAACAGTCCGATTAAAGCAAGTATTAATAGTTTGGTACGCATAATTACATCCTTTCTTTGATAGGTGGATGTTTATTTTTCCTGCCATAATATACTCCAAAAAGCGTGCCAATCTTATAACGCATTGATTTTAAAGGGAGTGCTTAAGAAGAGAGGTTTTTTATTACTGATAAAATTGGGAAGAAGACCCCATATATAAAGATAATTTGACTTAGATTTATCATAACTTATTATGATTCTTAAAGTTACACGGGGGATATAAAATCGGGAAGTTTTTCCCAGTCCTTCATTAATAATATTTCTCAAAACAAATATTTTTTTATGGGGGAAAGGCTTTCCCAAAAAGTAATTTAATATCTTTAAAATTATTAAACCTGATTTATATTATACTTCTCTAAAAGCAACCTCAAACTCTTCCTGTCTATACCCAGTATTTTTGCTGCATTGGTAAGATTATTCGGTGAGCGGGAAAGGGCGTTCTGTATCATTTCGCGGTCAACCGCTTCACGCGCTTCCCGCAGTGATGCAAATTTTGAGCCCCCCCGGTTTTCAAGGCCAAGGTCGCTGCGGCTGATGGTTTGGCCGTCTGCGGTTATCACCGCCCGCTGCACATGGTTCTGGATCTCGCGTACATTTCCCGGCCAGTCGTATGCTAAAATGGCCTTTTCGCAGTCGCTGGTAAATTTGAGCTGCCGGCTGCCGTAGGTCTCGCAATAGGTTTTCAGAAAGTACCGTGCCAGCAGGAGGGAGTCCTCTCCCCGCTGCCGGACCGGCGGTGCTTCAACGGGAAAAACGTTCAGGCGGTAGTAGAGGTCTTTACGGAAGGAGCCGTTGTCAACAGCATCCTCAAGGTTAACATTGGTAGCGGATACAATACGCACGTCAACTTTCACCGGCTTTGAGGAGCCGATACGGGTGATCTCGCCCTCCTGCAGCGCACGGAGGAAGCTGGACTGCACCTGCGGAGGAACCTCTCCCACCTCGTCAAGAAACAGGGTTCCGCCGGACGCTTCTTCAAAGTGGCCCCTTTTCATGCCCACAGCGCCGGTAAAAGCCCCTTTTTCGTGGCCGAACAGCTCGCTTTCAATGAGGTTTGCGGGAATCGCCCCGCAGTTGACTGCAAGGAAAGGGCCCTCTTTCCGCGGGCTCAGGTTGTGCACTATCCGTGCCAGAGCCTCTTTGCCGGTGCCTGTTTCCCCGATAAGCAGGATGGGGACACCGGCCGAAGCCCCCTGCTTGACAAGGGTAAGGCATTTCTCAAATGCCTCGCTGCCGAATATCAGATCCTCGAACTGCTTTTCATGAAACCGGTTTTTCAGCTCCTCGATCACTGCTTCCTGCTCCACAAGAAGCTCGGATTTCTTCACCAGGTTGGCCATCAGAAGGGAAAGCAGGCGGAAGGTTTCCAAATCAGCCATTGAAAAAGACTGACTGATTGTCCGGCTGTCCAGGTAGAGGTAGACCTGTTTATCCGCAAAGGCATGTTTCAGCGTATCAAGGCGCGCGCACAGTACGGAGCGGATATCCTGCCTGTTAATGGACTCCTGTGTTCCCAGCAGCTCATCACTTATGGTATCGGAGATTAATAATGGCTCCTTCTTTTCTTTGACAAGCTGTATGGCGGTGTTGCTGTATGGGGTGTTTTTATCTCCGGCGCCCTGATGCTCGATTATTTCCCTGACGTCGTCCGAGGATTCCGAGATGAGCAAACCACGGTCACAGTTCAGTACCTTAATGCATAATGACAATCCCTGACGAAGAAGTGCGATGACATTCTCTTCAACTGCCATGGATGCGGTCATACGTAATGCTGCTGTGAGCAGGTCATCCCGGTTATTATCTTTTTGCATTTCCGCCATTCGATGTCCTTTCCTTTTTTAAATCAAGGGTGAATACCTGATACGGCATTACTCTTACTTCCCGCATAATGTTCCTTTTATTTTTTCTGTATACAACAACGCGGTAAAGGCCCTGTTTAAGAGATATCTTTTGGATTCCCTTTTTTATCTCGCCTTTAATATGGGCGCCGTTAATAGTAACCGAATCTTTTTTGGAAACACCTTTCAGTATAAACGTTCCCTCTGCAAGACCCATGGAGGTGCTTGTTACCGGTTTCGGGGCGTCGTCCGCTATTTTTTCCCGGGGTTTCTCTTCCAACGGTTCTTTCAATTGAGAGGATGACAGGGAGTCGCTCAATGCAGGTAATTTTGGAAGATAGATATTTTCTGATGACCTGTTTGAGATAACCTGACGAATAAATAGTATGCCCACAACAAGTATCAAGAGAACGCCTGCTCCAAGGATAACAGGGGAAGTAATTTTTTTCCGGGGGTGTTTCTCCTGCTGCTGAAGAGGTTCTTTTTTTCCAGAAGCTTTAGGCCGGCCTTTGCGGATGAATTCCCCTAGTTCTTCCTGCGCGGTATGATACTGACCGGCAAGGGTATCCCTTACAATTTTGTGGATCTCATCAAGGCCAGGGCGCTCTTCCCGGTTTTTACTTAAACTTTTAAGAATAATATCTGAGAGCTCCTGTGTCTTTGTGTCTGTTGCCACAGATTCAGGCTCTTCATTGAGCACTTTGTAGGAGACTTCGCCGATTGTTTTACCCGGAAACGGTAATTCCCCGTTCAGCAGGCGATACATTACACAGCCTAAAGAAAAAATATCCACCCGGGAATCCGCTTCCCTGGGTGTAACCATTGCTTCCGGAGCCATATAACAGAAGGTGCCGAGCACCGAAGCTGAAGATGAATACTGGGAAACCTCCGGTATAAATGTTGCAAGGCCGAAATCAGCAAGCTTAACCTGCCCCTGTTTCCCAAGAAGTATGTTGCTCGGCTTAATGTCGCGATGAATAATTTTTTTGGAATGAGCGAATTTGAGGCCGCTTATGACTTTTTCAATAATGAGCAATGACAAATGCAAAGGCGTCTGTATTTCCAGGGCATGGTCAAAGTCCATACCATCGATATATTCCATAACGATATAGTAATTGCCTCCATAATAGGCATAGTCATATACTGAAGTGATATTGTCATGAGACAACACGGCCATGGCCTCGGCTTCGCGGCGGAATCGCAGGATCTCTTTCTGGTTCTGTGTTTTCTGGGGAGAGAGGAGTTTAATAATAACGGTTCTTCCAAGTGATTTCTGGCGGGCCTTCAGGATAGTACCAAAGCCACCCCTTGCAATCTCTTCAAGAATCTTATAATCACGTAAGGAAAATGCCATTATTTGCCTGCATGTTTTTCAGCTTTTGCCAGCCAGTTTTGAAAATATGTGTTTTCCGGAGCCAGCGACACTGCCTTTTGAAAGTATGAAACAGACGCTTCAAAATCTTTTCGTACCCACGCAATAGCGCCCAGATTGAAATGTGCCATGGCATAATCCGGTTTCAGGTCAATGGTTTTCTTATAATAATATTCCGCTTCCTCAAGATTGCCTCTTTCATGATACATGGCGCCAAGAAGGTTCAGCGCTTTCAGGAGGGTGGGGTCATAGGCTACAGCCTGTTTGATCGATTCAATAGCAGCTTCCGGGTTGTTGTCCTTTGTAAAGAATGTGCCGAGATTAAAATGCAGGATTGCAAGGGTCTGTTTAACCCGGTCATTCTCATTCAAATTCATGGCAATTGTCATATGGTAAATTGCCGGGTGCCAGTCCTCTGTTTTTGCCATCCCCAGATCCGTTTTAAAGATAGTCTCAGCACAATAACTCATTCCCAATCCAAAATGAGCTGAGAAATTTTCAGGATCTTTGTTTATGATTTTTTTATATCTCTTTCGAGCTCCGAGATAGTCGCCCGATTCTAAAAGCAGGTTGGCCTTTTTTAATATTGCGTTTTTACTATAATATTTATAATGAACTGAGAAAAGTGCAGCGATAATAACAGCCGCTATGATAATAGAAATATATACAAATGAAATAATTTTTTTGTTTTGAACTTGATTTATCATGAATATATCCGGAGGACTGCTTAATCATTTTGATTGTATCTTATATAATATAATTTCTGAAATAAAAATTGCCTTTTAATCATCTTATATATCAACACATAGGCATATCATGATTTAGATAACATAAATATCATCGCCTATAAATCGTTAAAAATGGTGTGGGAAATATTTCCCGTTTTTTGCAACTACTGTATCTCTTTGTTTTATAATTGGTTACAAAAGCAATGGTATTCATTTGCTTTGTTATATGAGATAACCTTCCCGATATTCTTATCCGCTCAATACTCACCCCTTTCCTGGTTTGCTTTATAAATCAGGGACTTATGCGTTTGGCAAGGTGTTTGATTAATCTATTGGTAGAAAAAAGATATTGCATAACAATTCAAACCGGAGGCTCTTATGAAAATGAAAAATATCTTACTCACCTCAACCTTGCTTATGTCAATCGGCTGTATCGGCATATATGAAGTCCCGGTTGATTGTGATCCTGATCCCGTTAACAACAGCGTTTATGTTAATACCTATGTCAGCATACCCTATACTATCAGAGAACTGATCGCACCGTATGTACAGGGCTATTTCTCACCGCGGACTCACCGGTACTGTGATTACCTGTATCCCTCCAATTATCCCTATGATCCTTTTGACCTGCCCTGTTATGTTCGTGCCGACTTTAATGGCGACGGTTTATATGATTACGCCTTCCTCTTTTCAATGGAAGAATGGGATTACCATTTCTGGTATCTGACAACAAGGCTGCTCGTTGTTTTAAGCACCCCCTACGGATATGTGATAAGCTGTGACCTGAACCTGGGAACCGTATATGCAGAAAAATACGTACCCATTGAAGAATACTGGTCAATCTGCTATCTGCCTCCGGGTTACCATACCCTTGTTACCTGGATAAACGGCGTGGAGTTCATAGAAACAGTCTACCTCCCCGATGAGGCCTTCTTCCTCGCCAGCCTCGATCCAGATGATGAGTCCATATTCTATGCAATAAATGATGCTGTTTACGAAATAGAGTGGGAAGAAGAGAAACTTGAAAAAAGAAATACTAATATAATCGAGCCTACAAGAGGGAATAAGAAGTTTGAGAAAAATACTGAAGGAAGGAAAAAAATGATTCTTAAAAGTACAAAAAGTAAATAATAAATACATATACTTGTTTCAATATTTGCAGTTAAAGCCTCCTTTGAAAGAAGGGGGCTTTTTTTTTCTGCCAAAATATTAACGATACGTATTAAGGGCAGGAACCATACACAGTTGTTATGGATAAGATTTATGACCTGATTACCGACATAAAAGCAGTTGCAGAAGCCCGGGAAACAAGAAACGAGAGCAGCGGGGAAGAAACAACCACAGCTGAGTAATAACCGCCTCGTTCATTTTGATATAAAAAGTCCGAAACACGGTAGTGTGCTTTTCGGGCTTTTTCGTTTCGCGGCTCTCGCAGAGGTGATTCTTCCCGTACAAAGCTTTTTGCGGCTCCTGCAAAGATAATTCAACCCGGAATCCGGAATTATACTAAAGCACAAGGTGCCTTTTTATTGGTACACCTTGTACGAATACTTTTGTATAAATGTATTTTTACAAGGGACAACAAATGAAGATATTAAATTTTAATGATTAAAAAGTTTTGTATTTATCCGTTCAAATTTTTAATAGTTAAGCAAAAATATGCAAATACCGCACTATTTCAACTGTATGTAAAGTCATTTTATAAAATTTTTATTATTTTTAACAAAAACTAACTAATAATATTGTTATGAATACTCAAATGCAAGTATTGAAATTATATTAGATAATTAAATAGAGGATATTATGCCATTACCAGAATTCAATAAAAATGGGGATTTACCGCAAGGGATTTATTATGCGAAGCTTAAAGAAGTGTTGGATCGGTTTGGCAAAGAGTCAGCAAGTCGTAAGACATTGGCCTTACGATTAGAACGAATATATCAAATAGCTGTTAGTACCGGACATCTTGCAAGATTTATTGTTTTCGGATCTTTTATAACAGAAAAATCTCATCCAAATGACGTAGACGCCTTCATCCTGATGGATGACGATTTTGACTTCAGCAAAGTGAAGGGAGAGATAAAACTTCTTTTTGATCATAATTTGGCTCAATCTCATTTTGGTTGTAGTGTCTTCTGGGTCAGGCGCTGTGCAGCTCTTGACGGAGAGGATCAAACAATTAAATATTGGCAAATTAAAAGAGATGGAAAGTATAGAGGTATCATAGAAATTTCAGGAGAGTAAGTATGATTACAAATGACAATGAATTGCAAACGACTTTGGAGCGTATTGAACGCTTCCAAAACCAAGTAACCCATCTTAGACAATCAGAAACAAATCCAGACAATTATCATGCTTCAGTTTCAGGATTTATTGCTGAGATAGACCGTATGCAGCTTGAGGTAAGAGAATATTTAAGTTTGCATCCTGCCGAAATCAAAACTGCAGCATAATAAGAAGGGCTCATAACAAACGCATTCACCTGACAAGGCAAGTTAGTCAAGTAAGCCTACTTGCAGGTGATGCTTTACGTTGTGAGTTTAGAAATAAATAATTAAAAGGTAGATAGATAAATGGAAGGCTAATCAATATGGGAACTATTCCTGCAATTTGCAATAATTGTGGAACAATTTTTCCTTCGGGATTTGCTTGTAATGCAAGAATTACTATGAAAAATTGTATTTCGGGGCCTTGTCCAGGATGTGGTGGCAATGGGAACATTCCAGATGGCATTTATGATTTTGCATCAAAAACTATAAATTTAGTAAAAAAAGCCAACGTTGGATACAATCGTCTTGAAGAAATTATTGGAATATTAACTGGCCTTAAAAAAGAAAATGCCGATTACGAAATTATTAAAAATCAAATTAATAAAGATGTTTCCGAATTATCATCATTATCTTCAGTTTTACCTAAAACTAGAATCGAACTTTATGCATTTGTTACAGCTATAATATTGATTTTAACATTTATTTTAACAAATTTAAAATCTTGCGGTAACATTACTGAAGATAATGTAAATGAGATAATAGAAGATTCTTTTGAGCAAATGTATGAAAAAGATAAAAAACAAAATAATAATCCCACTAGTAATTCAAATGAAAATATTAAGCCACACAATAAAATTGGAAGAAATGAGTTATGTCCTTGTGGAAGTGGGAAAAAATATAAAAAGTGTTGTTTCTTGAAAAATATAACTTAATACAATTTTTATGTAGTATATAGGTTTTTTATTTAAGCTTATGCACATATACCTAAGCGCAGTTCAGCGAATATTTTAACATTGTGTCAAATAAAAATGGGAGTAAAATATACTTCCCCGGAGGTAAATTAGTAAATTCAGCATTTTCTAACTCAGCGCAGTTATTGTTCTGAAAATCCGGCAATTACTTCCCTGCGTACTTATTATTTTCAAAAATCTTTTTTACTATCATTTGCAGGTATTTATCGTATAACATAATTTATTTTTTTGTAAAGTGACGTTATTAACATTTAAACCCCCACTTGAAGTGGGGGAACCATATTATTGGGTTTCCAAAGGGGGCGAAGCATCCCCTTTGGCCAAGGCGGTGGTTTAAAGCCACCGTCGCGGAGTGGTGCGAGTGGTCACGAGCGCCTTTACTTGTTAATACGAACCCTCAATATCGTGTTGAGGATTCATAATTTCGGGCGGCAGAAAAGATAAAGATATAAAATAAAATTATCACCACTTAAACTCTTAATTTCATTACAGGCTAAAAGATTTTATTTAGTGCAGATTATATATTTACTTTATGTATTTTGAGATTATTGGTAAAATTGAGAATAGGGAAACAATCGCCGTAGAGGGGCATATTCATGATATTATGCGTTTACAAAAGCAATTCGGCAAAGGAAGATGGAAAAAAGTTAAGGGAGTTGCCCGTATCAAATTAGAAACCGGTAAAATCTGCAGGGCTGAAATACATTGGTATGAGGCACATGGTATTGGTAAAAGAAAAATGAAAATTAAACGTTTTTTGGGATAAGCTTATGAGAAACACAAAAAATGAAAAAAGGTTTGTGATTTGTATACGAAATGATGAATGCGAAGATTTGGTATTGCGTAAGGTTTATGAAGTGAAACCTGACAAGCGTGCCGAAGAGGAAGGTTATTTGAGGATTATTGATGAGTCGGTTGAAGATTATTTGTATCCCAATACATACTTTATGGAGATCAAACTTACCAAAAAAGCTGAAGAAGTTTTACATGCCGTTGCATAATCAATAGTCTAAGAGGCGCATAGAGACAAACAATCGTATAACCACCGCGTATTATTTCTACCCGTACCAATGGTTAACAATTCTAAAAAGCATTGCGCGTGACATAACAAGTTCAGTGTACTGCTGTCTTAATTTCGCAACCTTCACAGTAAAAAGTATATTATAGTACATTTCAGTAAACATACAGGAGAAAAGTTATGGGAAAAGGTGACCAGCGTAGTAAAAAGGGCAAGATCCGTCGTGGCACTCATGGCAAGAGCCGCCCGAGGAAAAAGAAAAAGAGTGTAAACACTCAGGCAAATAAATAGTGTACTGTTTCCGGAGAGTAATTGATGGAAGATGACAGGCTGATTATAGCGGGAAAAGCCGTTACATCCAGGCTCATAACCGGTTCGGGAAAGTATTCCGACGACAGATTGATAAAGGACATTCTTGCCGCGGCTGAATGTGATATCATTACCGTAGCCCTGCGGCGTGTTGATCTTGTCAAAAAAGGTGATTCGTTTCTGAAATATATTCCCGAAGGCAAGACGCTTCTGCCCAATACATCCGGTGCGCGGACTGCTGATGAGGCTGTACGGATTGCACGTCTTGCACGGGAGGCCGGATGCGGGAGTTGGGTGAAGATCGAGGTAATCAAGGAGCTGAAATATTTATTGCCTGATAATATAGAAACTATAAGGGCAACCGAAATTCTTGCGAAGGAAGATTTTGTTGTTCTGCCCTATATGAGTCCTGACCTTTCGGTTGCCCGGCGCCTTGTTGACGCAGGGGCTTCCGCTGTTATGCCGCTCGGCGCCCCGATAGGCACAAACAGGGGACTGAGAACACTGGAGCTTATTGAGATTATGGTAGAAGAGATAGATCTGCCAATTATTATTGATGCCGGAATTGGCAGGCCCTCACATGCCGCGCATGCCATGGAAATCGGTGTGGATGCGATTCTTCTCAATACTGCAATTGCTACAAGCAAGGATCCGGTGAAGATGGCAGAGTCGTTTAAGTATGCGGTTCGAGCCGGACGCATGGCTTACCTCGCCGGGCTTGGCGACGAGTCGAAAAAGGCGCGACCCACATCTCCGCTTACCGGTTTTCTTGATACATAAATAAAAGGTTGATATGTCATTTGCTGAAGTTCTTTTAGCTCAAAAAACATTCCCGTTTGAAGATTTATTATTTGATGTTAATGCTGCAAAAGTAGAGTCTGTGTTAAATAAGGATAAACTCTCTATCGAAGACCTTCTTGTACTCCTTTCCGATCCTGCCGCTGATTACCTGGAACCCATGGCGCAAAAGGCCGCGGCAATTACCCGACGGCATTTCGGCAACGTGATTACCCTGTTTACACCTCTTTACATTTCGAATTACTGTACCAATAGGTGCACCTACTGCTCCTTTGCGCATGAGCATGCAATTAACCGCAAACAGCTTTCGTTTGAAGAGGTGGAAAAGGAGGCGATTGCCATCAGTAAAACAGGTATACGCCATATCCTCGTGCTTACCGGTGAAGCGCCGGACAAGGCGACTTTTGATTATCTCAGGCAGAGCCTTTCCATTATTGCGAATCATTTTTCTGCAATTGGTATTGAAGTATATCCTCTAACCGGAGGCCAGTATGAGGAGCTTATTAATGCGGGATATATGGATTCCCTTACCATATACCAGGAAACATACAACGAAGAATTATATAAAACATACCACCGGGGAGGGCCCAAGGAAAATTACTTCCATCGCCTGGAAACGATCGAAAGAGCGTGCAGGCAGAGGATTCGCGCGGTGACTATCGGCGCGTTGCTCGGCCTTGACGACTTAAGAAGAGAGGCTTTTGCTGTTGCACACCATGCCCTTTACCTGCAAAAGACCTTCCCCGATGTTGAAATCTCGCTTTCATTCCCCCGAATATGCCCGCTGGTAGAAAATTTTATTCCCGGGGTTGTTGTAACCGACAGGCAGCTTGTTCAGCTTATAACCGCTTTCCGTATTATGTTTCCCACGCTGGGTATTACCATGACTACACGGGAATCTGCTCGATTCAGAGACAATATTATGCCGCTTGGTATCACAAAAGTTTCTGCTGGTGTTTCTACTGCGGTTGGCGGGCATATCGGTAAACCCTCGACAACACAGTTTGAGATAGCAGACCATCGATCTGTTTCGGAAATGCAAAGAGATTTACTGGCGAATGGCTTCCAGCCGGTCATGCATGACTGGAATATGAAGATGAGTATGTGCTAGTATATGTTATATTTTAGTAACTATTCAGGTATTCCTTGTATAAAGTGTCATTGCTTCGCTTCGCTCGCAATGACAAGTGTTTTAACATACATCTGAGTAGTTACATATTTTATTATTTATTTGGAGGGCAAATAAAGGGGTGAGGGTAATAAAATGGAAAATGAAATCAAAGAAATAGAGTCCGCTGAATCGTTTACAAAAGAGCTGAAAGATATACAGAATAAGGTCGGGAAAGAGATGCTTACCGATAATGACCTTTTTGTATTGACGTGTGAGAAGCTGCTGAGAACGTATACCTTTGAGGAAAAAGGATATAAATAACCCTGCCATGAGTAAACCACACAACATACTCGTTATCCTCCCCAATAATCTCGGTGATATTATAATGACCACTCCTGCACTGGAGGGTCTTAAGAGTAAATACCCCGATTCACAGGTCACCTTCTTTGCAGAAGAGGGATTTGAAGGCAGCATAATAAACAATCCCCATATTGACAGCATATTCCTGTTCAGGAGAAGATTGATACGTGATTCTTTTCGTAAAGGGGAATGGAAAGCGGGCTCTCGTGAGTTTCTTGGTGTAACAGACCAACTGAGGAATAATGAATTTGATTTACTTATCAATTTGTCACAACACTCCTATACTTCAAACCTTGTGCTTTTAATAAATGCGAAATCAGTAGTAGGATGTAATTTCCTCCGTGAAGGGAACTATTCCCTGGCAGGGGAGTGGACACAGTATCTCTATGCCATACCGTTTGCACGAAGGTATAACCTGCTGCATGTTTCCGATGTTTACCGAAGGATGGCAGGCGTCAATTCTCATATAGGCGGTTATACAATACGCATCACTGATAGCGAAAAGAAAGAAGCCGGGGAGTATCTTTTGAGTATTGGGGTAGACATTTCATCAGGGAAGATAATCGCTTTTCAGCCGGGAGCAGCATTTTCAGCAAAGAGGTGGCCTGCTGAACATTTCGTCAGGCTTGGCCGGATGCTGATGCAGAAAGGCTGGCAGGTGATAATATCAGGTGCGCCGGCTGAGAAGGAGCAGGCGGTAAATATACAAAAGGCAATAGGAGAAAATTGCTGCATATCCGCCGGTGATACTAATTTCCGCCGGGCTGTTGCGAACCTCAGCTTTGTACAGGCCTGTGTAACCGGAGATACAGCCTTAATGCATGCGGCATCCGCCCTCGGTGTAAAGACATACGCACTGTTTGGAGCAACCAGCCCCCTGGAAACAGGGCCCTATGGCGAAGACCACTTTGTTTTCTCCGGTGCGTGTGCTGAAAGGCCCTGCTTCTGTGACACCTGTAAATCAATGCTGTGTATGAAATCGATCCTTCCGGAAACAGTGTTTTCCTGCATTGAAAACGGTACGGTACCTGACCGGCCAAAGTGTGATATATATAAAACATCTGTTAAACAGAATGATGATTATACATTAATTCCGGCAGTACCGGACGCTTTATCATATTATAATACCGCAGGTGCACTTCTTGCTAAAAGGGCATTTGGGGACAACTGTTTTTCAGAGGATTTTTCACCGGAAGATATGGATACCTGTATAAAAGAATCGCAACAATTTATTAAAATAGTAGCGAGGATGGAGCGGAACTTAAATGCTTTTCTCGAGAATAGGAGTATTGAGCTGGTAAGGGACTTTGAAAAGGGGAAGGATGAGTTGTCAATACTGTCAGGTATAGGCTGCTTCTGGTCTGCGCTGTTGAACCTTAAGCTGAACAGTATCCAAATGCTCGATGCAATTGAAGGGGCACGGGCCAGTGCTGAAGTATGTTCCGGGATTATAAAACAGATTCAAAAAGCAATTTCCTGTAATTAAATCATACCGCAATGAACTGCCGCCTTTGTAAATCCACTGACTGTTCATTTTTCGTTTCAGATAAAAAACGGGATTATATAATCTGTAATAATTGCATGTTAATATTTGTACCTGATAAAGATGTGGTTTGTATTGATATGGAGAAAGGGAGGTACAAATTGCATAACAATATAATTGAGAATAAAGAGTATGTTGAATACCTGAAAGGGTTTATTGGAGAGCTGGAACGCATTCCAATATCAAGCCCAAAGGTGCTCGATTTCGGCAGTGGACAGGGGAAGGTGCTTACACATATCCTTCAAGATCGTGGCTATGATTGTTATGCATATGATCCGCTGTATGAAATTGGCCTTAAAAATCTTCACGAGGTATTTGATATTGTTATACTTTGTGAAGTTGTTGAGCATTTGAGAGATCTCGGGAAGGAATTGGGATTAATTAAAAAGATACTCAGTCAAAAAGGATATGTCATACTTCGTACGGAATTATATAATGACAGGGATACGTTTATTGAATGGTGGTATACTAAAGATATGACGCATATCAATTTTTTCTCTATGTACACAATGGGGAAATTAGCGGATTTGATTGGGAAAAAGGTTTTCTATACAAACAGTAAAAATATAGTTATTTTAAATAAGGGTGATATACATTAAACCATTACCCAGTACTCCAATACTCCATCCAGGCTCTTTATTTCGTTATTTCGAGTATGGCCTGATCTTATTACACTTGGTCATATTAAACGACCAGCCTTTTCTCTTTGGATTTTCTTTGCTTTTTACGTAAAGGAGCCTTGTTATCCAGGTTCCCTTAATAAATTCCAGCTCTGCAATGCCGATATCCATATCGCTGAGTATGCCAAGTGTTATTCTTTTTGCGTATTTGGGAAGTTCAAGTTTGATGCCGCCGGTATGAAGGTAGATGGTCATCTTATTGGTTCTGTTTTTTCTATTATAATAAATTGAACCCTTTATCACATTTGGAATAACTATTTTTGCGCCGGTCTTGGGTATTTCATAAGCGCCCGAGTCAACGTATGCAATAAAATTACATAGATTCTTTTTATATCGGTTCTTTCTTGATTTGTAAAGTACCAGGCTGTCCAATTTATCAATCAAACTCTCTTCCAGTTCTTTCATCCCGTGCTGTTTTAGTGCCTTTTTTTTCAAAGGCATAATTGTATTTTGCCTTAAGACTAATTTAAATCCCTTTGGCAGCCTTTGATCCTGATAGAAACACCGATGCAATGCTATTAAGAATGGGACCTCCTTTATGCACATTTCATCATTATACAATTTCATGATATCATAGGCGCCCATTTTCTCGACATCGGCGAGCCTTAAATATTTTCTGTATCGATTCTGTGCACCGAAAGAGAATAAAGGTCCTATAACGAGAATTACCGATAGAGTTACTACAATTTTTGTATGTTTTTGTAATATCATTTTATCCAATAAAATTATTCATTTTATGGTAATTATATTATTAAATACCGAGTTTTAAAATAGTCTTAAAAATATACTGTTTCTTAAAAGTTTTACCACAAGGTACTGATTTATTAGTATAAAGGGCACTATAGTATCCCAAGAAAGTGGGTAAAACTCTTTTAGAAACAGTTATACCGCACCACAATACACAATGCTGATTTATCAGTATAAGACATAAATTTTGAGAAGCGGTATACAAAGAAAAACAAAACGCCGGAAGCATTAACATGTCTCCGGCGTTTTATAGAGGAAGGGGTTACAAAAAGCGCCTGTTTAGAGCCCACGTTACTCATGTGATGATAGACGTGTTAAACAGAGCGTCTTTAAATGACCGTCAGGGAATAATTCAAGATATTTTTTATAATCATTTCGTGCTTTTAAATTCATGTTTAATTTCTCATAGCATTCGGCTCTCTCAAAAAGCGCATTTCCATAATATTTACTTGAAGGACATTCTTTTAACAGTTTTGAATACCATTTTAACGCCATTTCACACTCTTTTACATCCATTCGTAAGATATTAGCAAGGGTGTAGATTGACTTTCCTACCAGTTTACTTGATTTAAAGAGATTGATATGGTATCGGAATGTTCCGATAGCTTTGGAATATTTTCCGGTTATATACTGAATTTCTCCAAGCTTTGAGTATGCTGATTCGATCCATGCTTCATTTGGGTACGATTTGATGTATGTTGTTATGTCTTTTTCAGCGCCCTCATAATCCTGCAGGCAGTTAGCTTTAACATTGATAATTTCCCACAGCAGGTTGCTTTTTTCGATTCTATCTTTTGCTTTGCCATATCGGTTTGTCAGGCTGCTAAGTGTGACTTGAAAGTTGCCCATTCCTTTATAGCATTCCGATGTTTTGTTCATAATGCGTATTTTCTCGGTGGTGCTTATCTGGGGGAGTTCTTTCAGGGAGTCGAGGATGATCAGTGCTTTTTGATATTCACCAATGTTCATTTGTATCAGAGCTTCCACAAAGGCCGGGTTCATGATAAAGCCAAAATCTTTGGTCTCCGGCAAATCGCTTGCTTTCTCCTCTGCAGCCTCTCTTCGTACCAGGTATTTATAAATTCTCTGCTCTATTTGTTTTTTTAGAGCAGCGTATGGCAGGCTGATATTCTCTTTAACTTCAGCAAGGTTTGCAGATACGAATGATGAATGCAATCCATTCAGAGTAATTTTTTCCTGCCATTTTTCGAATCCCGGCAAGGTAAGTCTCAGGTCATAGTTGCCGGCAGGGTAGTTGAGGGCAATCGGTGTTTTTCCAATATACATATCCTCGATGAAGATTGTTGCACCGGGCGGGTTTGATGTTATATCGAAGAGACCTGTTGGAACAGTCTCTTCTTTACTCATTTCAGCCGCGATTTTTAATACAGAAATCGAATGGATATTCAATTGATCATCAGGAGTCTGGTACGGGTCGCTCAGAATGCTGTTTTGTAAAGAGACCGTTTGCCCGGTTTTAACCTGCTCGCTGATTGCAGGGTCTTTCTTATCAGATATTGCAACTTCACCTTCCATTACGGTCAGGCTGGTAATATTCTTGTTGTCACTGCCTTCAAGTACGGAGACACTGAAGATGGTACCAACAACCCTGCATCGGGCATCGGGCGTTACTATGCTGAAGGACTGGTTTTTCTTGCGCTTGCTGACAGACGCTA
>JAUXBV010000259.1 GCA_030619215.1 Fibrobacterota bacterium
AGGTCATCTTTGATTTTATCATCTATCATGATTACTCTTGTTTTTGATCCTTTTCCGGTGACTCGCAGTGTTTGCTCATCAAAATCAAACCACTCCAATCGTAAGGCACGTATCTCCGCCATTCTAAGCCCGCATCCGTACGCAAGCCTCAGTATCAAACGGTGTTTTGGGTTTGTGCACGCTGATAAAATCTTCCTGGTTTCATTAAGGTTATAGATTACCGGCAGGTTCCTCCCGGTTTTCATGGCAGGGACAGCGTCCCGTGATATATGGCAATGTAAAACATTCTCGTAGAAAAAACGTATGGCTGCGCTGTGAAGGTTTATTGTTTTTGCGGCTAACTCCTCTTTTTCCTTCAGGGCAATCAAATAATTCCTTATTATAGTTTCATCATCAGTATTAAACTGTTTTAATTCTGTACTTTTTAAATATCGTTTAATAATTTCAGAATAATTTCTAACGGTACGCTCGCTGTAATTTCTTGCCCTGAGGCAGGCAATAAGTTCTTTGATATGTCCTTTATCTTTGTCTGCCGGTGCAGATGTTACCGGCTTTTGATTATCATCTTTCTTTATTGTGATGGTGGGGCGTATGGTAACAAGATGTTTTTCCGAAGGAATCGTCTCAGTAAAAAAAATAGTAAGCGCTTCAATAGCCTTTTTCTTATCGGTTTCTTTCTGGGAACAAATAAAATCCTTTAACCGGTCCTGTTTAATTTTTCCAGGATAACCAGGAAATTTTGCAATCAGGTTTTTAATAATTGGAGTATAACCCCGCCCGGTCTTTTTCTGCTTATAGAGACTTGAACGAAATTTACGCGCCCAGATAAGTGGCCAATCTTCTGGCGAGGTTTTTGGAAATGTTTTTTTCTGAGTTATGTGTGATGGTTTCATAGAGTAATAAAATGTATTATTGAATAATTATTGGTCAATTAAAAAATTTCATCACGCCACCGTTCCTTATGATGAGTAATATGTGTGTTTAAAACGGCAGTAGGGGGCAAATATATTGTGCCCCCTACCGTCCTGAAAGGTTCTTATTACCCGTCAGATATACTTTTTAAAGTGAATACAATTTTACTTTCGACTATTTGTCAACTTTACATTATCAATTGTAAAACTTCCCCTCATTCCCGCGGCTGCCGGCCAGAATGAGATCTGTGTAACCGCGTCCAGGTCAAGCTTATTGTTCAGTTCAGCGTCAGGCTCCTGGTAGTAGGGGTATTTCTTGAAATCCTTAAGGGGAACCAGCACCTCATTCCAGCCTTTTTTGCTGGTAACATTGGTGACAAAAGCTTCCTTACCGGAATCATTAATCTGTATTCTGATTGTTTCTTCATCTCTATCGGTATAGAATGAGAAATGCAGGGCCCGGTGTTTTGTCCAGTCGCGCAGCTTTGCGGGTGAGCTGTTCTTTACGAATGAAAATCCCACGTAACCCCAGTCATTATTTGAGTATTCAATTACAAAAATCTTTTTCCCGTATTTTGCACGAAGGTCCCTGTCCTCCTGATCTTTGATAGTAAAAAAGATTTCTGACTCCTCGCCTGATACCGGCATCCACATATAGTCTTCCTGTTTTTCAAAATCAAAGATTATTCTGTCAGGCTCATTTGAGGTAAATGCATTCCAGTATTCATCAGGATCAACGTAACCGGGTACTTCCTCTATGATGGTAATGTCATCCACATATATGGCAACCGGAACGCCGTCTTCCAGCCTGTTGCCGTATTTATCGGAAGAGAAACATATTTCAACGATTTTATCCCATTCAACCTCGCCGGGAACTTCAATCTTTTTATCCTCGTCCCACCAGTTTCCCTGTGAGCTGAAATCTTTCAGAGGGATCATAAAGTATTGCCAGGTTGTATCGAGTTTGGCATAATCACCCAGTACTACGTTTGTCTGAACCTTTTTCTTATCAGCTTCGTCATCGAGAAGGCCGATAAAAGCCTGTTGTACATCCTTGCCGAACTTGCCCCAGAATGCCAAGCCGGCTTTTGTTTTATGCGCTTTTGACAGGTCAATCTTTTTACCGAAATTGATATTGACACCTGAATAGTCGGTGTTATCCATATACATGGCTAATACAGCAGGGTTTTTCGTCTTGTCTGTAGTCGGTTGTGTTTTATAGGCTGTATTCCCGCCATAGACACTCCCGAAAAGGCCGCCTGAGATTTCATCTTTAAACAGGGTGTGAAGGATCTTTACATCGGGACGCTGAGCTACGGGCGGCAATGGAAGAGTTTCCTTGCGTTCATCCCAGTATTCCTCTTCTCCCTCAGGTGCAGCCTCGAACACATCTTTTACTATGTGAATATCATCAATCCACACGGTAAACTTTTTATTATCACCCTTTTCTATGGTGATTTGAAAAACGCAGATTTTATTCCAGTCAATGCGGTGCGGCACTTCAACCTGTTTCTTTTCATCCCAGTAGGCTCCTCTTTTCCCAAAATCGGCCAGGGGAATGCTTATATGGTTCCAGTCATTGGATATACCGCCGTATTTATCAATAGTTACACGCACTGCAGTTAGCATGCCGTCACTTTCCTCATCGTCGGCAAGCCCTACAAACGCCATTTCACCGCCAACGGAGCCTTTAATCCAGAACTGAAGCGCGCCTCCTGAGTAATAGGGCGCTACATTATATATGACATTCCACAGTTGAATAGCGCCGCCTGAGTAGTCGGTTGGAATAAGGTCCATCCGAATCGCAACATCACCGTTTTTACCGCTCCCGTCCTCGCCGATAAGCACCTTTGAATCATCAGGATAGTGCCATTCGAATCCGTTTGCATAAAACTTCTCATCAAAGAAACGGTATACCACATCGGGATTTGTCTTGCTTTCCTTTTTCTGCGCTTCAATCCTGTCAAGGGTGGATTGAAGTGGTTTTATCTGAATTCCACAACTTAATACTAATACCATAATTATTATAGTCAGAATAAATACCCAGTTACATAGTTTCATTTCTTTTCCTTTTTTGATTCAAAAGTTCACATATAAATACATGTGATTTACTGCTATATTACAATCTCTTATTCATATTTTTAATGTAATACTTTGCTTTGTGTCATCATTTTAGTGTTACATCTTTTTTTCTTTTATAATAGAAGATAGAATTTGTAGTTTCATTATATTTCAACCGCTCGCAGTTTTTACTATTGTATTATTTTAACAATTCTCTTTTAAAGATTTTTCATCATGTTAATCCTGTAATCCTGTGAATCCAGGTTCAGACATTTTTTCTCTTTTGTCCTTTAATCCTGATCAGAAATTAACCGTTAAATAAAGATCAGTCTGCCACTGCCTGAAATCCATAATGGAGGCATTTGCATCTGCCTCATCGCTATGGGTGACATCATTAAAACCGAAAGAGCCTGTTAGTGTTCCACCGTCGGAGACCTTGTATTCCAGGCCTGCAGCCCAGTGCAGTTCCGCAATATCATATTTGTAGTTATCATAAAGCCCATCATACGTAGTCTTCAGGTATTGCAACCCACCGAGAAGAGAAGCTCTTTTCCAGAATGTCCAGTACAGCCCTGTGTTTATGAAATGAGCCGTTGTCTCCCACGGTGATCCTGTATATGAAGCAACACCGTCGTTTGAAGCGTTTGAGAATTTGTATCCGCCTGAAAGAATTAAAGGATAGGGCCACCACTCGCCAAAAGAAGCGAAGTTAACGGAAAGGCCACCGCCGGCTTCGATAAAGGCGCTTTTCGGCATTGCACTGACAGCGCTGGATGTCATATCCAGTTGAGCAGACAATCCCTCTACCTCATTTAAATATTTGAATAATGCGGATGTATGTATGGCGTTATCAATAAAGGAAGCAGCCACTTTACTTCGTAAACCGATGCGGTTCGGCGTTGCAGGTCCGTAAGGCATAACAAGGAACAGGGAATTATCCAACTGTATATTTCTCATATCATCCTGTGAAAGTATAGCCTTAGAATAGGCGATTTTTTCCATGGGCCCTTTTAACCACCCTGCCGGTTCACCTACATTCTGTGCATTTTCCGAGGGGCAGAATTTAAATACATGCCTGTATAATGCATCAAATGTTGAATAGAGAGCGCCGGAAAGGGGATCATTTTCAGAGTTCATTATCCTTAAAGGGAAGAAAGTCGGACTTTGTGCAAGCTCATTCCTGAAATCAACTGCGTTTCTTAAGAATCCAAGATCAATATGCAAATTGCTTGCGGAACCAAGCGCGATAAAAGTGTTAAGATCGGCAGCAATGGCAAGGCCGCGTATCTTTTCTGTCATCAATGTTGTTTTATAAGAGGTCGATGAAATAGTGTCAATCTTGTGCCATGAAGAATCGTCTGATGATACGGCAACCTCAGCCTGTAGTGCCATATTAAATACCTTCGGGTCGACAAACGGTTCGGTACCGACACCCAGCCGGCCTGCACCTATTCTTGTGCTTTGGCGTAATGTGTCAGCGGCTTCGATCGTTCCGCCATAGGTATACCGCCCATCAAACAGGTACAGGAAAGATCCCCCGAAAGAGAGATCAGGGATAACCGTCAAATCAAGGTTCGATCCGATAAGGTATTTATCCATATCAGCACTATCCACCATGCTTGCAAGCTGACCCTGCTCACCATCTCCGACATACCGCAGGCGGGAGCCAAGCACATTCAGGTGAAATTCCTTGAACAGGGGCACGATTTCAGCGTCAAAGTTCATATTCACACCCTGCACAATCCGGTCGTTATTGCCAAGAAACATTTCATTCATGGCCACTCTTCTCCGGCGGGCAAAAATCTCCGGTTCGTATTCTATTTCAATATCAGGGGAATACAGGGTCAGCGGGCTGTACTTCTGCCTGAAGTCGCCGATGTTGTAACCGAAAACATTTTTTACCAGCCCGTCAAGACTGATCCATCGCGAGCTTATGGGATTTTTATAGGAAGACCAGAGGTTTCGCCAGTCCTGATGCAGTCGGAATATCAGGTGCCCCTGCAGCGCACTGTGGGGACGGGCAGAGATATCGAAATCAACCGACGTATATTCAACGCCTTCATCTTTGCGGAAAGCTTTTTCAACAGCATCACCCACGACCCTGGATAAAAGAAACTGGGAGCGGAACTCGCCGCTGAAGTTGATACCCGACTTTGACAGGATTTTTGAAACAGTCTGCTCAATTTTAGTTAGCCGGGATTGCTCAATTGTTTCAACACTATCCTGCGCAGCCCATGCGGTCATGCCCAGTATGAGTGAGACTATCACCGTTTTTCTGATCATTGTGACCCCTTTCATACTATGTTTACTATTATTTTTTTTCTTTGTTATGTCCGTTTTTTAATTCTGTCATTCCCGCGAAGGCGGGAATCCCCCCAAGGGGACTCTGCCATTTCGGTGGCTTTTACAATTACCTTTATTATCAAAAGAACATCGTTGTTTCCAAAGATGCCAGAAATCCCGAATAATTATTAGCGGTATGGCTCTCATCCCTGTGCGTCATCCACTTGAAACGTCCGTGAAGCCCCATACGCTCAAGCACATCCCACTCAAATCCAATACCGTAAGCCGCGTCTTTATAATCTATCGGCACCCTTTTAATTATCGGGCTGTCAAGGTTTTCCTTACCGCCGCTTCCTACGGCCAGATTCATCCATGCCTTATTTGAGCGCCAGTTCTCATATCCCAAAAGCAAACCCAGGTAAAATTTCTTTGTCAGTGCAATATAAGGCTCAAACCGCAGGTACATAGACCAGAGCAGTATATCCTCATCATCCTCATAAGTCGGAGGCCAAGCGGTCTTA
>JAUXBV010000579.1 GCA_030619215.1 Fibrobacterota bacterium
CTCAAAAGCGAAATTAAAAGGCGACCACTATGTATTGAACGGGACGAAGCTGTTTATTACAAATGGGAAACATGGCGACGTTTATATCGTTATGGCCCGCACCGAAGATGGTGGTGGAAGCCGCGGCATATCGGCTTTTATCGTTGAAAAGGATTTCGAAGGATTTTCCATAGGTACCATTGAAGATAAAATGGGATTAAGGTCCTCGGTCACAACCGAAGTGATACTGGATGACTGTATTGTTCCCAGGGAAAACATACTTGGAAAAGAGGGTGACGGATTTAAAGTTGCCATGAGTGCTCTGGACTCGGGCAGGATCGGCATTGCTTCACAGTCAATCGGCATAGCACGGGCCTGCCTTGACGAAGCTAAAGAGTATGCGCAGACCAGAAGGCAATTCGGGAAAGCAATTTCCGGGTTCCAGGCAATACAGTGGATGATTGCCAATATGACAACGCATATAAGCGCGGCTCATCACCTTACAATTCACGCAGCATACCTGAAAGACAAAGGTAAAAAACTGACCAAGGAAGCTTCAATGGCAAAGCTCTTTGCCTCCGAAAGCCTCAACAAGATAGCTTATGACGCACTCCAGATTTTTGGCGGATACGGCTATATGAAGGATTACAAAATAGAAAAGCTGTATCGCGATGCCCGCGTGACAAGTTTATACGAGGGAACCAGCGAAGTGCAGCGGATTGTTATTGCCAGGGAGACTTTTAAAGAATAATAAAAAAAAATATTATAAAGATCTTACCATTATTAATAAATTGCTAGTTAACCCAATAACATTTATATTTTTTCTAGTAGAAAATCTGCTTTTTTATCGAAGAAATTTTCAGTATAAAGCGGAATACACAAAAAAGATAATGCTTTTTCGCAAAATATTTATACCGCTTCTCACATTAGATGTCTTAAATGTGTTGCGGTACAAGGTGCAACTTTAGTTGTATAAGTGCTTCTATAAGAGTTTTACCCTATTCCATAGGTTAAAACTCTTGAGAATCACTATAGATTATTCTAAGTCCCTTACTTAATATTACATTGTGTTAAGCAGAAGGGCATGGAAGTGACCTTCCTGCTTCTACACAATGTTATGCTTTAGTATTACATTGTGTTAAGCAGAAGGGCATGGAAGTGACCTTTCTGCTTCTATATTGAAGAACTCGGGATAGGAGGAATTCGGAGTTCGAAAAAAAGTTACACCATAATAAATATAATTTCAATCACATTTAAACTTTAAGGAGAGGTTCTATGATTTACAAAACACTCTTTAACACATCTTTAATTCTTTCAATGTTTCTTGTTTTCAGCCTGAGTGCGGGCGACAAGGCCATGGCAAAGAAAAACGCCATGCTTCAGGCAACCGCCACAGAGGTTGAGCAGCTCGACCGCTCACAGTGGGTATGGCGGAACATGTTTAATAACAACAGCGGAGCTTCATCCACGAGGCTGCTGGAAAATGATGATCCTGCCGGAGGGAAGAGTTGTTATATTGCCGATGACTTTCAGGTGGGGGCGGATTCAACATGGCTTGTTGACACATTGAGAACATATCTGTTCTGGAACAGGAAGGCTCCGGATTATATTCAGGTTTTAATCTGGCCGGACTTCTGGGGGCTTCCTGCAGAGGATACCATTTGTCACGATTTTACCTTTCAAGTGGATTTACCTAATCAGCTTACTATCTATGATATAAAGGTTGGTGTAGAGAACCAAAATATTGTATTACCCACGGGCATTTACTGGATCAGCTTCTTGGGAGTTTATGAAACAGGCACTTGGGCAGCAGATACTTTTGTCACCTATTGGAATATTCATGATACTTTGATAGAGCCGACCCAATGCCAGTGTATGGACAGCATCGGTGCAGCCTATACACAATATCCGACCCCCTGGTTAGGAATTTATTTTGATGGTGGAAATGAATATAATTCTGTAAAATTCTGGGTTAAAGCTGACGTCGAGACCAATATCAATACCGTCGATCACCAAAAACCCAGGGCACTGGTATCTGTTTACCCGAATCCCGCCTCGGAACATATTCTGTTTCAGCTTGATAACACCAATGGGAAGTACATTGAGATTTATGATGTAATGGGTAAACTGGTAAAAACCGTTTATACCCGGACAAAGAATCAGAAGGTAAATATAAAGTCATTTACCAACGGGATTTATTTCTATCAACTGGTGGATATATCCGGAAAGATGGTTGAGCGGGGGAGGTTCTCGGTTTCGAAATAGGCAGTGATAATAAAATGCTCCTGAAGTTCAGGAGCATTTTGGTTCCAATAGTAATTAAAAAATAGTGTTCTTTTATAAACCATACTATAGGGTAGCAGAATCCTGCTTTGGTTGGATTCTGCAATATCCTTTCCTTCCTGCCTTGCGGAATCTCTCCCTCCTTTTGAGGGGAGAGGTCCGGAAGGAGCGGGAGAAGAAATGGCTGTCAAAAAACAGGAAGAATAAGGGGGGTTTTTATGTATTACGGTTTATTATTGAG
>JAUXBV010000413.1 GCA_030619215.1 Fibrobacterota bacterium
ACTCATCTTAATCAGCGTGTCAGCACTTTATTCACAAATAAAAGTAGGGGATGAAGCTCCTACTTTCTCTATGTATCAGTATAAAGATATGACCTTTGATACTGATACCGTTTACGGAAATAAGATTGTAACGTTTATCTTTGGCAGTATAACCTGACAGCCTTTCTGCCATAATGAAATCGCCGGGAGCGTGAATGATAGAAAAATGGAAATATATAACAAATACAAGGATCATCCAGCATTTGCAATGTATGAGTTATATCATTGGGAAGCGCATCCAAGTGATACTTTAAATGACAGCCATGAATTTATTCATCCGGACCCCAATGGTAACTTCGAGGATGAGTGGTGGAGGAGGCAGCCTTTTACAAAGCCCGATGGGGTAGATCACAGAATAATACATTATGAATGTTATAAAGAAGAGTATCCGGATGTAACGATGCCCAGTCTTGTAGATGACGGGGCGGATGGAAACTATCCAGTAAATAACACAGGATGTTTGGTATCTAAAAAATTCAAGGCAAAATATACATCGGTTGTGACTATTGGTTTGGACGGTAAATGTATATATGCGTCACACTGGCCTCCCGGCCCGGGTGGTACTGTAGAACAAGCGGTACAATGGGTTGGATATACCTATGATGATCTTGATGATTTACTTTATGAACACCTGCCGACACCTATCATACCCGTTGAAGAGTTCTCAACTTCGCCACAGAAGTTTATCAGGATAAATACAAACGGGATTGTATTTATTACCATACCTGCGAAGACCGGTTATTCGGTTGGAATTTTCGATATGACGGGGAGGCTTATCTCTGTAAAACAGGGCAGCGGTTCCGTCCGCTACAACTTATCAGGTACCGTTGCTTCCGGGGTATATGTAGTGCGACTTACCACAGGCGGAAGAATCTTTACAGCGCCGTTATGCATATCGCAAGGAGGTTATTGATCCAACAAATAAAAGGAGGCAGGTTATTAAAAGGCATCTTACATTTTTTTTACTAATAATCTCTTTCCCATACCTTGTTGTTGCTGTCAACATCCTTGTATGGCACTTTAATCCTTTTGATTATGATTACTATGAAGATCCTGAGGCTGGAGATACTGTGGATTGTGCCTACTGGATCAAGAAGAGCCTTGATGCTGGAGGTTATACCTATGATTATCACAAGGATGTTTTACTGCCGCAGGATATAAGCCAGTATGATGTGATAATCGGCACCCTTGGCTTTTATTTCTGTTGAGAGGATCATCAGCGTATAGATCCGGCGGATCAGATAAAACTAATTAACTTTTTAAATCAGGGAAAAGGTTTGTACATCGAAGGCACTGCCTATGGGTATAACAATAATGGTAATGACCTTTGTAACATGTTTGGCTTTAGTTTATTAAGCCCTGGTTCGAACGATATTAATAATCTTAGCACTTTAACCGGTCAGAGCGGCTCGATCGTTGCGGACAAGAGCTATGATTACCTTCCCAATTCATTAGCTAATAACTGGGTTGGCGAGATCGATTCCAATGGTGGGACAATAATTTTCAAGTGCGATAACGACAAAGGCCGCGGCGTTACCTGCGATGGGCAGAGCGGCAATTACCGTGCACTCCACTCTTCCGTTCTTTTGGGCGCCGTAAGAAATGAGACCGCAAGAAATGAGTTGATGAAAATATATATGGATTATCTTCTTGGGATCACCCCATGTGTTGAAGAGCAATCCAGCCCGCCTGCCGTGAATAATTTATCGTTTTCTCCCGGTTTTGCGAAACAGAGCGGCAGGCTCAGTTTTATTTTAATCAGACCGACTCACGTTACGATTGATCTTTATACTATTGCAGGCAGGCAAATCTGCCGGTTTATTAATGAAAGGCTACTTGAAGGCTCTCATCAGTTGAGTTTACAGGAGATGCTGAGCAGTGGAAGATATATATTAAAATTTGAAGCTGACAGGGAAGTTGTAAACAAATTAATAACTATAACAAGATAACTTTTTTACTGATAAAGAAGCCCGTCTTTTTTGATACGGACTTTTTTTCATACTTAAAAACCAGGTAAATGAGGTGCTCTATGAGAATTCGTTTCTATTCATTAGTTTTAGTTACTGTATTTTTATCAGCTATTCTACTGTCACCCTGCTTCAGTCAGAAATTGGATATAGAGGTAAAAACAAAAAGCTATGGAGGCACTGTATCTCCCCGGCATGCTACTGTAATATGGATTCAAAAGCCGGGAGAAGAACTCGTAAATACAATTATGTTATGGAGCCCGCAGTACGATATTTGCCTGAAGAATTGGAGAACAATCACCGGCCTTATTGATACCGGTATGTATGACGGTGTAACCGGAGCTACATTAGCAGACCATAGTGAGCCCTTAGAGGTTTCGTGGGATTGTAAAGATACTGCAGGCAATATGGCCCCAACGGGCTCTTATGAATTCTGTGTAGAAATGACCGAAAGCGAATATTACTGGGGACCAGGTGAGGAATATATTGGAAGATATGCGAAAGGTACTATAGCAATAGATGATCAGGCAAAGGTAGCATACGGCGATACGTCAGATACGTGTTTCTCCAATTTTAAAGCAACCTATGACCCCACAGTTGATATTATTTATCAGGCCCAGAAACCCGTTAATAAAAAATCCCTGTCATACTGGTATAATCCCGGAATGCAAAAACTTATTGTTAAATGTCACTCAACATTTGATATTTCAGCGGTTTTGCATATCATTAACTTAAAAGGGGCATTGTTGGAAACCATAAAAATAGATGCTCAATCAAAGGAATTTAACTGGGATTTACGGGATAAATCCGGAAAGAAAGTTTCCTCAGGAGTTTTTATCTTCGAGATACGCTCTGCTGACACTGGTAAACGAATAAGTAATGCATATTCAATAACACTTCTGCGGTAAATTGTAGACTTTCCTATTTTGTGAAGTTATACTGAATTGCCCTGTACTTTATATTGTTCATCACTGGGTATATATGTCGCCATTGATCGGGGCAGGTGAATTTTAGGAGCATGTTACTCGATGATCACAGCTTTTTTGACGATAGAATTATTCTCTGTGGAAAGCTTTATGTAATAAATCCCGGAGCTATACCTTTTACTATCCCAATTCACAGAATGATATCCGGCCTGCTTATATGAATCAACTAAAATTGATAATAATTTTCCTTTTACATCTGACACTTCAAGCTTAACTTTTCCGGATAAGGAAAGATAATATTTTATCAAAGAGTTTTGAATATTTCGTAAAGCTAAATACCTTTGAGATTGAATATCATAATTTGATTTTTATTCATAAGATGGTAATCAATTTTATTTTTAGATAAGGGAAAAAAAACTTATATTCGTTACGAAATATAACACAGTCAACAACCACCACCTCTGGTGGTGGTTGTTGACTCTGAGGGTAAAATTATAGAGACAGTTTACGGCTGTAAAAGTCGGTGGTATCAGCTAAAAGCCGCAATGCCATCCAATGGTATATATTTTTTGCAGGTATATATGGATGGCAAAACCGCTACCTGTAAGGTGATTCTTATAAAATAATTCACTAAAAAATATCCGGTAAATAAATACAGGTATATCCTGAAGCACATCTGAGAAACATCTTATAAGTCAAGAATTTTATCTTTTCTTTTTCAAGTGATGCTTATAATTATTAAGTAATTGCGTTTTTAACAGGCTTTTCTTTTTAATCTTTGAAAAATGTGCCAGCAGAATTAAATAATTGGCCTCTTCCGGGGACAGCTCCAATAGCTTAATAAACCTGTTTATTGTTTGATTTGAGGGAAATTTTATTCCCCGGAAAACCCTGTATGTTGCGCTTCTTGATCTGTAACCAAGCGTTTCAGTTAAAAGCTCATAGCCGAATAAGTCTTGATGTTCTTTTTTATTCTTCCTAAACCAGACTTGCAGGTATTTAATTAGGTTATTATATTCATAAATATTTATTTTCCCTAAAGCCAACTTTTTTAATAGCTTCCTTTTTTTCTTCAATAATGCCCTTTTTCCTGCATCAATTGTCTTTTCCCTTTTTGTATTCATTTTTACTTGATTTGTTAAAATTAATAGTGAGTTAAGCGGCAGGGCATATTTGATATGACCTGTCCGC
>JAUXBV010000535.1 GCA_030619215.1 Fibrobacterota bacterium
AACATTATATAAAAAAGATTTAAAACGCCTTTTGCGCTACAACAGATTCAGGTATAAGATTCATTTATTTATATTTGGAATAAATAATAGCGGCTACACTTTCTCCTTTATATTCTCCTCATAATACTCAACAGCCTTATCCACTATCTTCAAATTTATCTCAACAAACTCTTTCTTTTTTATACTTACGGGAATAAGCGCTTTGAGTGTTTCTATATCTACAACCTTTGATATAAGTAGGTAAATACTCAGGATTATAATATTCGCAGCACCGATAAATCCTTCCTCTTTAGCAAGACCTGAAGCCGGCACATAAACCGCCTTTACATCCTCTCGTTTTACCTTATTAGGTATAATCGACGAATTTACTATAATTAATCCTCCCGGCTGCACCTTATCCTCAAATGCA
Organism: Fibrobacterota bacterium; assembly: GCA_030619215.1. GTDB lineage: Bacteria > Fibrobacterota > Chitinivibrionia > Chitinivibrionales > JANQEN01 > JAUXBV01. The sequence goes on from JAUXBV010000535.1 coordinate 410, forward strand.
TCCAGAGAAGGTGTGTTCATTACAATAAGCGCATTGGGGTAATCGATAACCGGGGAACCGATACTTTTCTCGGATACGATAACGCTTGCGTTAGCGGTTCCACCACGCATCTCCGGGCCGTATGAAGGAAGCCACGTTGAGTTAAGCCCCTCCGCTGTTGCGCAGTCTGCAAGAAGAACACCGGCTGACATAACACCCTGGCCTCCGAAACCGGAAAGCTTTACAAGCTGATCATCTACTTTACCTTCGTGTTTTTTCGCAGGTACTTTTTTTTGATTTTGGAAAAGGTCTACAAGGTCTTTATCTTCAATCCAGGGTGCAGGTTTATACACTCTTCCCTCTTCCACTTCATCAGAGATATCTCTGAAAACTTTGACCGGGAATATCGGCTCCAGATGCTCGGTAATCCATTTATGTGAATCCACCGCATCCATTTTCCATCCGGTAGGGCATGAAGCGAGTATTTCAACAAATGAGAACCCCTTTTTCCGGACTTGATTGGTGATAGCCTTTTTAATTGCCTTACGGGCAAGAATAATTCTACCCGGTGTTGTAATTGCAACTCTTTGGACAAATATGGGTGATTTAATCGAGCTGATTATCTCAGCCATTCCTATGGGTGCACCGTCCTGGCTCATTGCCCTGCCTTTTGGTGTTGTTACTGTTTTCTGGCCCAGCAGCGTTGTCGGAGCCATTTGCCCGCCTGTCATTCCATAGATCGCGTTATTAACAAAAAATACGGTAATATTCTCCCCCCTGTTTGCAGCGTGCACTATCTCAGTAGTTCCGATTCCCGCCAGGTCGCCGTCTCCCTGATAACTGATGATTATCGCATCCTGAAGAGTCCTGCGCATTCCCGTTGCAACTGCCGGGGCCCTTCCGTGCGAGCACTGAATATTCCCCGTGTCAAAGTAATAATAGGCGAATACGGTACAGCCAACCGGTGAATAAATCACGGTGCGGTCCTGAATACCAAGCTCCTCAACCACTTCCCCGATAAGCTTATGAACAGTGCCATGACCGCATCCGGGGCAGTAATGAGTAACCTTCTGTCCGGCTCCTTTGCGGTCAAATTCATCATAAAACGAAATAGGTTTCCTAAATTTTTCCATTGTAAACCACCTGCTATAAATCTTTTTCCGTTAGTTCAATTATTTCCTCGACTGAAGGGACTATTCCTCCATACCAGTTATGCCGGACAATGGGAATATTACATTTAGTATACAGCTCAACATCTCTGGCCATCTGGCCGTTATTCAACTCTACAACAATCAGTTTCTTCTTATTTTTTGCTACTTCTTTTAATCTGTCTTTCGGGAAAGGGAAAAGGGTTATAGGCCGAAACAGCCCTATTTTTACACCTCTTTTGCGAAAATCCTGCAACGCAGTAAGGCAAAGCCTGGCTGTAATTCCAAAGGCGATAAATAATACCTCCGCATCTTCCGTCTCCACCTCTTCGAATTCCACCAGCTCCTTTTCGATCTGCGCATACTTTCTCTGAAGTTTTTTATTTACCTCTGAAAGTATATACTGGTTCATAAAAATCGAGGTTATCAGGTTTTTCCTGCTCTCCTTATCGCCATAGACAGCCCACTCTTTTCTCTCCCCATGCTTAACTGCCATTGGTAGTTCAACAGGCTCCATCATCTGCCCGATGTACGCGTCTGAAAGTATCATAACTATGACCCTGTATTTATCCGCAATATCAAATGCCCTGTAGGTAAAATCGCACATCTCCTGAGCAGAGTTCGGGGCAAATACAACGTTTTTGAAATTACCGTGACCGCCGCCCCTTGTTGCAAAATCATAATCGCCCTGTTCCGGCCAGATATTGCCGAGTCCCGGGCCCGCTCTCTGCACGTCCACAATGACACCAGGCAGTTCACATCCTGCGAAATAGGAAATTCCTTCCGCCATCAGTGATACGCCGGGGCCGGAAGAAGCTGTCATAGTCCTCGCACCTGCGCAGGCAGCGCCATACATCATATTGATGACGCTTACCTCGGATTCCGCCTGCAAAAAATTTCTTCCTGTCAATGGAAAAAAATGCGCTGCTGCATGAGCCACCTCGCTGGCCGGTGTAATGGGGTAACCGAAAAAGTGGGTTGCCCCTCCTAAAAGGGCGCCGTACACAACCGCTTCATTACCTTTAATTAATTGCTTACTCATTGTTAACCGCCTCTTTATCTTCTTCATAAACGGTTATTGTGCCCAGTTCAGGACATACATAGTAACAGATTCCACAAGCAGTGCAATTGCCACCCCTGAACTCAGCGTATTGATAGCCGATCTTGTTAATATTTGAGCTTATCTGAATGCAGCCTTTCGGGCAGGATTCCACACATAAACGGCAACCTTTACATTCCTCAGGATCAATATTTATACCTTTCATTATATCCCTCCAAAAATCTCGCCTGTCCCGGCACCAAAGAAATTAATCTTACTAACCGATTCTATCATCTCATGGGGTAATTCATTTATTTCAAGTATATGTCCGGGACATCCCAACCTTGCACACACATGAATTTTATTTCTGCCACCTGGAAGAAGTAGAATAAAGCATTGCTCAGATTTGCAATCCTCCAGATCGCATTCATAATTCTCTGAGAGATCAGCATCGCAATAGGGGCAGTAAGCCTTAACATACGTGTTACTTTCGGATGTGTCCGGAACAAAACTGAACAGCTTGGTATGACTGCCCCAGAAAGCATCTATGAACAGGTAGCCGGATTTTTTCTTTATATCAAATTTCAGTTTGATTGACGCTTCATCATGTATTCTCACAT
>JAUXBV010000541.1 GCA_030619215.1 Fibrobacterota bacterium
CTACACAATGTTATACTGATAAATCAGTACCTTGTACCGATAAATCGGCACCTTATGCTTTAGTATAACTTTAAATTCTGTTTAACATTTGTGTGGAGTATTAATAATTTATAGATAATGAAAAAAATGATAAAAATAAATTCATTTCTCCGCTTAATAATTCTTATTATATCATCCGTCAACTTATCGGCAGAGATTAATCCGCAATTTATTACACAGCGGCACTCCTCAAATCCCCGTTATGCAGGATTATCAAACGCCGGGGTTGCGATTCCCGATGCTGTTACGGGTGCAGTATTAAATCCCTCTTTGGTTCACAGCTGGCACTATAATCATGAAACGAAATATTCAGCGACAGCAACCTTTGAGAGAGATTCCGTATTTTCAAGGTATATCATAAGTACAGGCGCAAGCTGGTACATCAATGAAAAAACCACACTAGGCACAATATACCGGAATTTAAAAAACGGCGATGACAATTATCAGAACGAGGTTATTTTATGTGTTGCAGGACGGTTGTTTGATAAAAGCATCAATCAGGGGGCGGTAAACCTTGGCTTTAATATCCGCTTTGAAAACGTTAACTGGAAAACAGGCCTGGATTCCCTTCCCATTGTACAAAAGATGTTTGACGACTCCGGAAATATAATTCCGGAATCTACAGCTACTATCGGAAAATATGAATCCGCGTTTAATAGCCACTTTGACAAAGATAAACGCCTCCTCTTTGACGTGGGATTCTTTCAGGATAATATCTTCCAGGGACTGGATTTCGGGCTTACTTTCCATAACCTTCTTGGATATACCTGGCTATCAGATAAACCTGTTATAAAACATAAAGCCGACACTACCTTTGATACCCTAACAGATACGATTCCCCAATCATTAATCGACTCATCCTACCATAGCGCAAAATGGAAAGACAGTAAAGGCAGAAATAATAAAGTCTATAAACGCATGACTGTCGGATTAGCCTATCATGCGAATATTATACAAAACAAGGTAATGATTCTCATCCCGTTTGACCTGGAATTTATCGGCCTGTTTGACAAAAAACAGAAAATGAAACTCGGATTACATACCGGAATTGAAGCATGGCTTACCGGTAAAATCTGCCTGCGCTTCGGCTATGCGCTATCCCCCAATTATATTTCGGGTAATCCCGGTAATATTACCCTGGAAAGCGAAAACATCTTCAGTGGAGGGGCCAGCGCCCGCTTCGAACACTTATCCTTTGACGTCTATATACAGGGGCAGAACTGGGGAGTCGGAAGTACGGTTGCCTTCTAATTTATAAATAAAAATTATAGGGGGACAAAGGCTTATGAGAAAGTATTCTTTATTTATTAAAGCAACTCTCTTGTTTACTTTTTTACTTACAATACAGATCTTCGCTACTTTCTCAATCTGTGCAGTTGACACTGTTACCCAGCGAGTCGGCAGTGCCGGAGCCTCTTGTATAGGAGCTCCTCAAATTCCGCAGGGATGTTTAATACTAAGTGATGTACACCCAGGAGTTGGCGTGGTCCATACACAGGCATCGTATCTCGAAGGTAATCAGGATCTGGCAAGGGGCTATATGAACCAGGGTGATTCACCTCAGGAAATAGTAGATAAGGTAGTGGACAACGATGTTCAGGGAAACCCGGGCCCAAGGCAGTATGGTGTGGTTGACCTGGTTGACAATGGAAGAAGCGCGGGTTATTCCGGATCGGGTTGTCAGGATTATAAGGGACATATACTGGGTAAAAATTATGCTATACAGGGTAATATATTACTGGGTAAGGAGATTATCGATTCCATAGAAAGCCGTTTCCTTGAAACTGAAGGTACGCTTGCAGATAAATTAATGGCTGCATTGCAGGGAGCAAAAGTTATCGGTGCCGATACCCGATGTTATAATTTAAATAAATCTACCATCTCTGCATTTTTAAGAGTTGCGAAACCGAATGACCCTGATAATAACCTTTACTGTGACCTGAATGTAAACACTACAAGCGGCAGTACCGATCCAATTGATGTGTTACAAGGAAAATATGATGACTGGCTGGCTACAAATATTACATTCCCCCACAACTCAAACAATATTACTAATGTTATTTTGCGCAAGAACTACCCTAATCCATTTACTCGGTCAACTACAATGCAATACGATTTGACAGAAACTGCTTATATCATATTAAAAGTTTATAATACTGCCGGCAAGGAGATAATAACCCTTGTAAACACAAAACAATCTCCGAATAACTATAAAGTCAAATGGGACGGTACAGACCATTTTGGTAAACTGGTAATAGGCGGTGTCTACATCTTAAAATTAAAGACAGGTTCATATACTGAAACGCGGAAGATGTTGTTGGTGAGATAACTTTTTGATCCGACAGCTTTAATATTGCTTATATATTTTTACTATAGGGAATAATATTAATTAGAGTTTTACTTTACAAAACAATATATTAAAAACTTTTTTCTTCTTTCCCTTCTTCTTCCACATCATCCAGCACAAGCTCCCCACAGTATCTCTCCGAATCCGGCGTCACCCTCTTTATGTACTGTTCATACTGATTAAAAAAACCACCCGGCGTCTTCTTACCGGCTTTCTTCAGTAGATCGCGGGAAACAAACTTATGAAGAGTCTTTCCATCACGTGCGCCGGTATAATGCTTGTTGCATTCACCAATACATGCAATAGTAATGTCCCTGATCTCAGGTATTGAATCGCCACTCAGTTTGGAAAGGTCAATCCTGATAACCGCATTCCAAAGCCCGTAATTCGTTCGCTTTTTACTTGTCACATCAACATTGAACGGGCGCAGCATATCATCCGTTGTACCGCTTTTTGCATAGTTTGATAAAGGCTCATCAATTATAAAATCTTCATAATTATATATGCTATCTGTAAAAGCAGAATCTGTTGTATCCGGCATATACGGGGCGTCAAAATCGTTGAGCCCGTCCCAGCGGTTGGATACCAGTCTTTTATGCATTCCAAGGTAAGTAGGTCGAATATTATTAACATCTGCGAATGGATGATACCTTTTCACCGTATCGCAATCGGCCATCACAATCGGCGTGCCGTTGATATTTATACTGTCGATAATAAGGCTCGGATGGTTGGCGGAATTCTCAATAAGGTCGTTATTGTATAAAACATTGAAGAC
>JAUXBV010000096.1 GCA_030619215.1 Fibrobacterota bacterium
AAAAGCCAGCTCTGAGTATGATCGGCAAATCAAGGGTATCCAGGAAAAACTGGTAACAGTCGTAAGAGACGTTGGAGAATCAAAAAAGGCATTTTTAAAGGAAGCACAGCGGAGTGTGCTTGATATTGCCATGATGGTAGCACTGAAGATTATCAATACCGAGATTTCGTTAAATCCCGATATAATTCTGTCGGTAATAAAGAAAGCGCTGTCATTTATAGTAGACAGGCAGGAGCTGGTTGTCCGGGTGTCGCCGGATGACCTTGAAACCGTAACACAAAAGAAGGATTTCTGGACGTCAATAACCGAGCGGCTCGACAGGGTAACTGTTGAGCCTGATAATCGAATAGAGAAGGGCGGTTGTATCATTGAATCGAATACCGGTGTTGCAGATGCGCGTATTAATGTTCAGCTTAAAGAAGTGCTCGAGGTTATTGATGCAACATGGGAAAATATGATTACATCACAAACTGCAGCAGATGAAACAGGCAGTGGTAACGAAGTTATAGACTCTCCTAATGACAAACAAAGAAAATAATAATATTGCGTTATGAACAACCAAAACAACTTCACACCGTTTGCCGCTGCAATTGACAAAGCAGAGCCTGTGCGTGTCCACGGCAAGATAACGGAAGTTATCGGCCTGCTTATTGAATCAACAGGGCCGGCTGCTCCGGTTGGGGACGTCTGCACCATTGAGCACAACGATCGTGTTATTGCCCAGGCAGAAGTTGTTGGCTTCCGTAAGGACAGGACCCTTTTAATGCCCCTTGGCCCTTTGGAGGGTATTCATCCCGGTTATACGGTTGTCAGCACAAAGAAGCCCCTCATGGTGGACGTCAGCGGAAACCTTCTCGGGAGAATCCTGAACGGCCTTGGAAAGCCTCTTGACAGTAAGGGCGGGCTTAATCCGGAAACATCGCGGCCTGTATTTTCAAGGGTTCCCAATCCATTAACAAGGAAGCGCATTACTGAGAATTTTGTGACAGGTATCCGGTCTATTGACAGCCTGCTTACCCTGGGCAAGGGGCAGCGCATGGGAATTTTCAGCGGGAGCGGCATTGGAAAAAGCATAATGCTGGGCATGATGGCAAAGAACTGCAGGTCCGATGTCAATGTAATTGCCCTGGTCGGAGAGCGGGGCAGGGAGGTAAGGGAATTCCTGGAGCGCGACCTTGGTGAGGAAGGACTTAAACGCTCCGTTGTTATTGTCGCTACATCAGAGCAGCCTGCACTTATTCGCCTGAAGGGGGCAATGGTGGCTGCTGCTATTGCCGAGTATTTCCGCGATTTAGGCAAAGACGTACTGTTCCTGTGCGATTCCCTGACCCGCCTGGCAACGGCACAGCGTGAGATAGGGCTGGCAATAGGCGAGCCTCCTGCTACGAGAGGATACACCCCCTCGGTTTTTACACTGCTTCCCCAATTTATAGAGCGTGCAGGTACGTCGGATAAGGGAACCATTACCGCACTATATACAGTTCTTGTTGAAGGCGACGATCTTGACGAGCCCATCTCGGATGCTGCACGAAGCGTCCTTGACGGGCACATCGTATTATCCCGCGAGCTGGCAAACAGGAACCATTACCCTGCGGTTGATGTATTGCAGAGCATTTCACGATGTATGCCGGATGTGATAACAGAAGAACATCAGCTTCTCGTCAATGATATAAAAAATCTTTTCGCTGCGTATAAGCAGAATGAGGATTTAATACAGATAGGCGCGTATAACGTTGGCAGTAATCAGAGGGTTGATAGCGCAATAAAAATATATGAGCCGCTCATGAAATTCCTTCGCCAGGACAGGGAGGATAAGGTTGATTTCGAGGAAAGCATAAAGGAGCTTGCCGCTATTAATACTATCGTTGCGGAGCCTGATAAATGAAGCGTTTTGAGTTCCCGTTAGAAGCTCTTCTTGAAAAGAGGAAACGTGAAGAGGATGCGGTAAAGCTTGAGCTGGCAGATAAGAACAAAGGGATAACTGCGGCACAGGAGGGGCTGCTCGACCTGGAGAGAAAGCTTAAGCATTTACAGGAGGAACAGAAGAGACACCGTGAAAAAGTTACCGATGTGCTGAGTTTGAAATTATCCGTGTCTTATAGAAATAAATTAAAACTGGATATGTTGAAGAAAGGTGAAGATATTCATACGTTACAGATGGAGAGAGGCGATATAAGAAAAAAACTGGTTAAAGCAACACAGAAGAAGAGAGCTCTTGAATTATTGCGCGAAAAAAGATATCAGGAGTGGTTGAAAGAGAACAAACGCTTAGAACAGGTGTTTTTAGATGATGTTTCCCAGCAGGGATTTATACGCAAAAAAAGATCGGCAAAGAAAAAGAAGCCCTCAGCGGTTTGAGGTCGCTGTTTTTCTCCTGTATATTCTTGCAGCAGCAGCAGGAGCAGGGCAATTTGTCACCCCGGATTTCTTAAACGAGGATGCCGGCAGTAATATATTAAACCTTAACAGCACCATCAGTATTGCTCCCCGCGAAACAATAAATGTCGCAATATTTAAAGATGAGAAGTTAACAAGCAATACCCCTGATTCCTCCTATTATTCCGATGTTGTCGTTACTATTGGTGACACCTTCTGTTTCTTCTGGGGGGAGTATAACGGCGCCAAGCATTTTGCATACCGAAGAAACATCCTGTTGACTCAGTATGGATATACAATGTTAGGGCAGCAGACCACGTTTATGAATGCACCGGCAATATTTCAATTCATGCACGGAGCAAGGGGCGCAAACCCCGGTTCGCTGGTTGCCTCTTTTTACACCAACCTTAAAGTTCATGCAAGCACCGGCACTGATAGTGTTGGGTTTACAAGTGTATTTAACCAATCACTGGCGCATATCGCAAATGATACATTCTGCATAGTTTACAAAAAAGGTAACAGGGATCTTGGGATGCGTAAAGTCTGTATAGACGCGGGGGATATCATATTTGCCGACAACGACGTAACCATTGCAACGAATGTGGCCGATAACTTTTCAAATTCATCGGTAGCAGTGGACAGCTCCGGAAATATTATTATTATGATTACGCGCGGCGCTTCAGGACAACCTAAATACCTGGAATTTTTACTTACCAATACGGATTATGACATTAACGTGGCGCAGACATTTATTGATAATAACATCAGCTTAAACGCTGTCGGGGATATTAAGTATGCTGATGCGCCTGTTGTTTCATACGCGGATAAAAAATTTGCAGCCGTATACTGGACTTCTGCCGGTATTTATCTCTATGATGTAACTTTTTCCGGTACTCCGCCGTCCGTTTCCGGCACCAATACAACGCAGGTTGTGGCAGGGAATACCTTCCGGGCTGCTACAGTTGCGACAAACGGGAAGAAATTGATAATTGTATGGAAAAACCTCTCCACTCACAGGCTGGAAGGTAAAATAGTCAGTATAAATAACGGCGTACTCGCAGCTATACCCGCACAGACAGAAGTATTTTCCGACGCTGCAACCTCAATTGGTGATCATGGCCCGGAGCTGAACGTTGACATAAATTCTATGGGAAGCATTGCTATAACCTGGAAGCAGAACAAAGATGCGGTGGGCAGTATCTGGGCTGCAAGGTCTGTGGTACACCCGGCCGCATGGTGGAGTTCCGTGGTTGAATCCGTAACTGTCATTCCCGGTGACTCCATAGTATTTCAGGCGGGCGATATTGACACCAGCCTGAACATGGGCACCGCAACCTGTTCCCTCCAGGTCGGGACGACCAATACACCCCCTGCCGGATGGAGCCGGTGGATAGAGTTGTCTTCCGCAGCCGACCTTGCCCAGTATACAAAAGGAACAGGTAACTATTTCCGTTACAAAGCAAACTTCACACGTCATGCAACCGATTCGATTAAATCACCGGTGATTTCCGAGATGACCTTCAACTGGAACCTGAAGCCGCGGCTTACCTCGCTGGATTCCGTAAAAGTAAACGGTACAGCTGTCAGCCCTTTTTCCGGATTCGGCGATACTGTTGACGTTATATCGCACACCGGTATTGCCGACTGCTACTTTATGGTTCATGACGGCGATCCCGAGGATACTGTCTATGTATCTGTTCCCTGGCTAATTCAGCCTGAGCTTGCAAAAGACACGCTATACGGTTCGGTTGACCGGGCCGCAAATATCAGGTTGATGCCGGGCACGGTATGGGATACTATCTATAACTACTCTTTTTTCGGCAATGATAACCACCTCTGGGATGCTGTTTCAAATAGCTTTGTTATAAGGTCACGTAAAGCTGCGCCGGTTATTACAGCAGTTACCTTTGACGGCTCCTCAGTATCCGTTAGCGAGCAGGTGGACATTATACTCGGTAAACCAACAACGGTTCAGGTAGCTATTGAGCGCCCGAATGTGGTTAACTGGAACAGGATAACGTACCGGTTTGTTACCAACAACTTCGATACCAGCTTTACCACAGCTTCGCAGCTTACTTTCCAACCCACAGGCGATGATATGCTCATGCAGATAATCACAACCGATGCATTCGGTGCAGCGGATACGTTTCTCCTGTATTTCATATTCCCCCAGTATGAAACAGATACGGTCCATAATCCCGGATACTCTTTTGCAACTGACATGCTGGCCGGCAGCCTTTCATACATCCTCGGTACTATAACCTTAGATACGGTATTACTCCCCATTATGAATACCGGAACCGATACACTGGATATTGATTCGATGTTCTTCTCAGGAAGCGCACAAACGTGGCTGCATCTCGGAGTTCCACAGGGCACAGGTACACTGTTTTTTGATTCCCTGACAACCACATCAGGTATAAACACCTTTTACCTTCTGCCAAGTACAAGAGATACGCTGGTTTTTATAATCGACCTGCAGAGCCTTTCAGGGGACGGGGTTTTATATGATACTGTGATAATTCATACTAACGACCCGCTCTACCGTATTGACACAATACCGGTTATGCTGGGATACAACGACCTGCCCGTACTAACAGGTCTGGCAGTAGAGTATGATCCGGGAATACCGTACTGGCAGTCCAGAAGAAGGGCTGCGCCGGACAGGGGATATGTGTTCCCGCCTCATGCAAAAATCGCTTTCAGCTTTTCCGAGCCAATGGATTCAGCATCTGCTGTGGGAAAAACTTTTGGGTACAGCATCTTTGATTATAACACCACCGGCCGAATTGACACAATACAATTTACACAGCTATGGAGCGGCAATTACACAAAGCTTCAGCTCAGGCCTGCCATTACAACCCCAAGCACCTGTTTTAACGGCCTCATACCTCCCACCAACACCTTCATTCCCACCGATTCAATCGCTGTTATCATTCTTTCTGATATGCGCGATCAGGCAACAACACCGGGCAGCCCCAATTACCTGGACCTGGATAATGATTATGTAAACGAGCCGGACCTGGATTCTCTTTCACCCTTTCGTATTGACAGCATACACTTTACCCTTGAGTCTGTCAGCCCCGGCGTCTCGGATACGGGAGTTTCATGGGGTGACTCGATTGTGCTGATATTCTCCGATCCGATATACGGGGGGACAGTTGACACATCCACCCACAATAACCGCACCCTTCTTGTCACCACCCGCTATAACTCCTACATTGACTCAACGCGGCAGGTCATATTTGATGAAGTATACATTGCCGGTAATAAAGCAGTATTCAAACCGGGCAAGAGCTTCTTCTTCGGGGACAGCGTCTATTGCTACTACAGGGGAGTCTGTATCCGCGATACGCTGGGGTACTCGGTGGACATGAGCCAGAACGGCCTGCCCATCGGCTTTTTTGACTCCTCCTCAACAGAGGATGACTATTTCTGGTCGTTTAGCATCGGCAATATCGTGAGCGATTCCGTTATACCGGACAGCGCTGAAACGAACGTTTCATTGACCACACCGGTCACGCTCATATTCTCGGCCCCGCTTCTTCCCGGAACTATAGACACTTCACTGAAGGGAAACAGGAGCCTGAAGGTAACCTCCCGCTACAGCGAAGGCACCCAGATCAATTACGACAGCGTGGTTGTCGGCACCAACCAGGCAACGTTTCACCTCAACCACCGCCTCTTCTATTCCGATAGTGTGTTCTGTGATTTCAGCGGGCTCGTGACGCAGGATTCATCCAACTTCTCCGTTGACATAACCGGTGACACCATATACTCAAACGGCATAGGAAGGTCGTGGTTTTTTATTATCGAGCCTCTCTCCCTGGAGTCAGTCAGACCTGATAGCGCGTCCACCAACGCGGGTATACATGCCAATTTATCAATGACCTTTTCAGGGCCGATCTCACCAATAGTATTCGATACCACCACCGATGCCGACAGCAACCGGAGTTTCTCATTTACAAGCGCATACAGCGTGGGGCACAGGCTGCCCATATCAAGGATACGGTTTTCCAGCGACAGCACTACCGTAACAATAGATCCCCAAAAAGCATTTTACAGTTACGACAGCATCAACTGCGAATTTGTCGGATTTGTCAAAAACTACTCCTATATAAACCCCATGAGCCTTATCCCGACCGATACCAGTGAAGTAATAGGCTCATATTCGTGGTACTTTACAACAAAAAGCCAGGGATTTTATACCTATCCCAATCCTTTTAAACCCGGAAGCAAATCCAAACACCGCGCGCTTGGAGGGATATGGTTTAAAAACTTTCATGCAATGAAGAAGAGAGGGAAAGTTACCGCAGTAAAGATAAAAGTCTTCAATATAAATACCCACCCCGTATTTGAATCTCCAGTCATAAACTTTGAGGAGAATAATCCCAATGCAAAGCCTGAGTATTTCTGGAACACCAGGAACAATAAAAATGCGCCAATAGCATCAGGCGTTTATTTTTACGCTATCTATGATACCAAAGGCAAGGTTTTGCTTAAGGGGAAGATTTTGATAGTCAGATAAAAAAGATAATAAAAGCTTTTTCTGGTGGAGGAAGCGACTATTTCCTCCTTTTCATCGGGTCGAAGCCCCGGGTTTCAGCTACACACCTCCCTATATCAATTGGCACTAAGCCCGGAATTGTATTCTCTATTCGCTCGGATATACTGCGTAAGTGCCCTGCGCAATAAAGTCCATACAAAAGGTGGCATGACTTACCCAATCGAGTTTTTTATAATGACGTACTTTTATACAGGGCACTTGCGCCTTGCCTGTTTGAAGCCTTGCTTCGCCAGTATTAAAACCCCTTTACAACTTCTATATATTTACAATACAAAATGAGATTATTTACTTTGCCTTTTTGTAATAGGAATACCTATTTTAATGTAAGAAGAACGATTTGTGGGATAAGTGTCTCTAAGAAATTAATTTCTAAGAGACACTAAAAAGGAACAAAGCATCCACCATAAAGGTGGAACCTTTGTGCCAAAATGGGCACAAAAAGTCTAACTTTTTGCTGAGGTAGGAGTGGTTTTTATAGGTAGACTCTTTGTGTAAGACATGCCGAGGAGATTTTTTAAAAGATGTGTGTGTTAAAGAGAATAAGGAATAAATTGTTTTAAGAAAAGATAAAACTTACCCGTTCAAGAAACCCGCACCGTTCGTGGTTGCGGATAAAAGAAGAGATTGAAAAACTGAATTTATGAGAAACTTTAAATGATAAAGAACTTCAACAACAAAACCGAAAAAGTCGGCGATGACTTTAAGAAAAACATCACCAAAGGAAGCAAACTCGAAGTTGCTGCCGGAATTTTTACCATTTACGGCTTTGAATGCTTAAAAACAGAACTAAAAAAGATTGAAAGTCTTAATTTCATATTTACAGACCCCACCTTTGTTGAAATCGATAAAAACAACAGAGAAAAAAAGCAATTCCAGATATTAGCGAACCAGCGGCAAAAAGCAATAAGCGGTTCAAGCTTCGAAATAAACCTGAAAAATGAGTTAAAAGGCAAGGCAATTGCCAGAGAATGTAAAAAATGGATTGAAGAAAAAGTAAAGTTCAAAACAAATTTCGGCAACAAGTACATTCAGCCCCATATAACCCTTAATACCAACGAACAAAAATTCGTGTATATGGGAATTAAAGAATTCAGCAGTGCCGGATTTGGCTATGAAAAAGACAACGCAATTCTTAATCAGGTGGTAAAAACAGATGATTTTGAGACCACAAAACAGTATATGCAGACTTTTGAAGAGATTTGGAATGATGAAAAGATACTCAAAGACATAACTGATGAGGTTGCGGGCTATATATCGAATCTCTATAAGGAAAATTCACCGGAGTTTATCTATTACCTTACACTTTTCAACATTTTTGACGAATTCCTTGAAGATATTTCTGAAGATGAACTGGCAAATGAGAAGACCGGCTTTAAAGAATCTGCAATATGGAACAAACTTTACGATTTTCAGCGGGATGCGGTACTTGGAATCATCAATAAACTGGAAAGACATAACGGCTGTATTCTTGCAGATAGTGTAGGTCTTGGAAAAACTTTTACCGCATTGGGAATTATTAAATATTATCAGGAACGCAACAGAACAGTTCTGGTTCTCTGCCCCAAAAAGCTGGGTGATAACTGGCAAACATTTCTTAATAATTATGACGACAACCCTTTTATTAAAGACCGCCTTAATTATGATGTCCTCTATCATACTGATTTACTGCGTGAAACCGGAGAATCAAACGGTATTGATTTAAGCAGAATAAACTGGAGCAATTACGATTTAGTTGTCATTGACGAATCACACAACTTCAGAAACAACGCCCCGCGCAAGGACAGAGTCACACGATATCAGAAACTAATGAATGATGTTATGAAAGCGGGAGTAAAAACCAAAGTACTCATGCTCTCAGCAACACCGGTAAATAACCGATTTTCCGATTTAAAAAACCAACTTGCATTGGCATTTGAAGGTGAAACAGGCAAAATAGACGATAAAATAGATACTGATAAAAGCATTGAGACTATTTTAAATAATGCTCAAAAAACTTTTAACAGCTGGATGAAGC
>JAUXBV010000183.1 GCA_030619215.1 Fibrobacterota bacterium
CAGAAGGAAGACGGCGATATTCGTTTGACAGCTCTCTGTTTGCATCAGGAATGTATTTCGTGAGGTTAACTGCTGGTAATAAAATGTATAACAGGAAATTAATAAAGATTAAATAATAGACAATTTCTTTATATATTATAAAGTATAATAATTCTTAACCGGAGAATTTTATGAGAATTAATTATATAGTAATTTTTCTGTTATTAATTGCACTAATTACTAGTGCTGTTGAAATAGTTGTTGATGTCGGTGCCGGGGTGAAACCTATCTCTCCATGGATCTACGGCAAAAACAACAGCCTTTCCGATAAGACAAGCAGTCCGGTTCAGGAAAGCCAATGGCAGCTATATCGGGAAGCAGGGCTGCGCATGTTCCGGGAAAACGGGGGGAATAACTGCACCAAGTATAACTGGCGTAAAACATTGTCGAGTCATCCTGACTGGTATAACAATGTCTATCCGCATAGCTGGGATTTTCTTGCCCAATCACTAGTGGATAATACGACCGGCACTCAAGGTGTTTTATCCTTTCAGCTTCTCGGCAAGGTGGCATTCTATCGTGGAGCCAATTTTAATGATTATGCATTCAACCAGTCACAATGGTGGGATGGTATTCGGCAGAACCTTGCCGGAGGTGGAGAGGTCGATTCCAACGGCGGGCCTGATGCACTGAAAGACGGCGATCCCTCCCTCTACCTTACTGACTGGCCTGCGGAATCCACCACCGCCATTCTAGATCACTGGTTCGGCGCTGGTGGGCTTGGCCTCGATCCGGAGCGCTTTATCTACTGGAATATGGATAACGAACCTGAAATCTGGCACTCAACCCACGATGATGCTCAGCCGGAGGAACTCCCTGCAGAAGAATATATGAAAAAATATTTCGCAGTTGCCAAGCTGGCCCGCCAGAAATATCCGGATATTAAACTGATGGGGCCTGTCTTTACCAATGAATGGCAATGGTATGCATGGGGTAAAGACAACCATATCACGGTGAATGAGGGCGGCGTGCAGAAAAAATATACCTGGGTTGAATATTTCATTAAACGGATCGGTGAGGAGCAGAAAGCATCGGGCGTCCGTCTCCTTGACGTGTTCGACTTTCACTTCTACCCCAACACCGAAGATGACCCTGACCTTACCATGCAGCTTCACCGCATCTGGTTCGACACCACCTGGAATTACCCGAAAGCAAACGGGTGCAAACTGATCGGCGGCGGCTGGGATGAATCAATCACCAAGGAATATATCTGGGAGCGGTGCCGCAGGTGGCTTGAGCAGTTTATCGGCCCTGACCACGGCATTACCTTCGGCATGACCGAATGCGGTGCCATTCACAGTGACGACCCAAATGTTGTCGCGGTCTGGCATGCCTCGCATCTCGGGACCTTTGCCGATGAGGGTATTGAAGTGTTTACTCCCTGGGAGTGGAATGTCGGGCAGTGGGAGGTACTTCATCTTTTCAGCCGATACTGCGGTGATTTACGGGTCGAGTCAACCTCCGACCTTGACTCACTAGTTTCAGCTTATTCATCGGTCAGCAGAAAGGGTGATACACTAACGATAATTCTGGTCAACCGCGACCGTTCAAGCAGCCAGAATGTTGCCGTAACTGTAAATAACTTTAAATTATCAGAGACCACATTTGCAACGCTGCAGCTTAATGACCTTCCGGCTACAGAGACCTTTCAATCACACACCTCAAATGCGCTGCAGAAGGGAAGTGTTACCGTCAATAACAACAGTTTCTCACTTGACCTGCCTACCATCAGTGTGACAGCAGTTATTCTTACCGGGGAAAGTTTGCCAATTATCAACAATACCCTTCAACCATCCTCCGGTAAACTAAATGCCTTTGCCAGGAACGGAATACTTTATCTACAAAGCAATAGTGTTATAGCAGATGCTGATATATCTCTATATGACTATCGAGGAAGAGTTATCCACCATTGGATCTATAAAAACCTTTCTGCTGCGCGCTTCTCATTAGAAGGTCTTACTGCCGGGCGATATGTAATACAGGTAAAAAGTGACTCATTCAAAGATAAAATTCTTACTAAACCTGTACTCGTGGCAAAATAAACCTATATAATAAATCTATTGTTAAAGTGAAAAGCTCATTAATAATGGGCTTTTTTTTATCTACAATCTAATAATTTTTGCTGAAAAAATGTAATTGATAAAATGAAAAGCATAATAACTATGACTTTTTAACAGATAAATGTTTCAAATAAATTATAACCAATATCATTTTTTCGTGTAAATATGCTTAAAAATCAATCTATTAGCCATTTTACACGCTTAAGCATTTCAAATAAATTATACTTTTTTCTTCCCTTTTCATAAAAAATGAAGTATAATTATAGGTATGGGCCTCGCAACAAGACCAATTATTTTTGACTATTTCAACTATATAGATTTTTTAAATGATTATTTCTCGTTTGAAAAATCTCTTAATCCCTCCTATTCTCAGCGTGAATTTCTAAGAAAAGCAGATATATCAGGTTCGGCAGTTTTACACAGGGTGATAACAGGCGGGAAAAAGCTTAATAAGAAATATATCCCTAATTTTTGTACAGCATTGGGATTGAAAAAAAAAGAATCGTTCTATTTCGAAGCACTGATCGCCTATGGAAATGCCAATACACTGGAGAATAAAAATGAACATTTAAAGACGATATTTCGCATCAGAGCCTCGATTCCTGAGTACCGGATTATTGATAAAAAGCTTAACTTTTTCAGGCAGTGGTATTATCCTGTTGTCCGTGAGATTGTATCACTTGTTGACTGCCGTGATGATTATAATTTGATCTCCCGTATGGTGGTGCCGCCCATAACATCGGTACAGGCCAAAAATGCCATTAAATTTTTATTAAAGAATGGTTTTATTAAAAAGGAAAAGTCCGGCAGGTATTTGTTGACCGAGCCCTTTATTTCAACCGGCGATCCCATTAAATCAACTTTGCTGGCCCGGTATCATCAAAAGAACCTGGGTATAAATCAAAAAGCTGTTGATCTGGTTCCAAAGGAATTGATAAGCAACAGTTCTTTGACGCTGAGTGTCTCGGAAAAAACCTTCCACCGTTTCCGGCAGGAGATACAGGACTTCAGGGCTCGGCTAATGGCAATAACAAAGGAAGACCCAAACCCGGAACGGGTATTCCACGTGGGTTTTACCGTGCTTCCGCGATCCCGTAAAAAAGGAAGTAAGTATGAAAAATAGGTTATTATTGATATACAGCTTATTTGTTTTAGCGTGTTGCTTCCGCTGTACGCTTGATATCGCGGGTGGAACAGGCAGCGAAGCCGGTGAAGCTATCGGGCATGCTGTTTATACTTCCGGGCAACCGGTGATCAACGGCCGCATAATCGTATATCAGCAATCCGATACCGTTTTTTCATTTCCAACACCGGTTGATACTCTTTCTACCAATTCGCAAGGCTACTTTTCTTTTAAGCAGGATCCCGGCTCCTATGCAATTGAAATACGGAGCGATGTGTTTGCCGCGTTTCAAAAAGACATAGTAATTGTTGCAAAGCAAAAGGATTCGCTCGGTGTGATAACCCTTGATTCAGCAGTCACTGTCAGTGGCACGATACAGAGCAGGAGTGAGCTTCCTGTTTTAATGTGGGCACTTGGCTCGCCCTACTCCACAGCAGTTGCCGGAACCGGTGCCTTTACTTTCCAGAGCATCCCTCAGGGAAATTTCACCCTGGTTGCACAATATTTCGACGGCAGTTACTACTACTATTCTCTCGGCCTTTCGGTTGAGTTCTCCGTTGACCTGGGAGGAAAACTTGACACCATAACAACCGACCTGAACGAAATCGTACTCGACAATTTTGATGACGGCGATAAGTATTGTAATTTCAGGGAAATCCTGGGCGGATCCGAGTGGCATTGTAACACTGACGGCCAATCGTTGATTTTTCCGACAGCAGAAACCTTTGCTGATAGTCTGGTAACTGACCAGGCTTATAAAGGAAAAAGCTTGCATGTAAGGTATGTGCTTGATTCAGCTGTTAATCCTCCCTGGGTTCAGGTGCTGTCACGAATTGGAGACGGTGATTCATATGACTTCAGCCTCCTGGATACCATAAGTCTCTGGGCAAAGGGAGATGGCGAGATTAAAGTTGAGGTTGCTCAATTTATCGAGCCAGCCTCGTTTAAAAGTGTTCATATTGTACTTGCCATATCCAATACCTGGACACTCTACAAGGTAGTCCCTGCTGACTTTCCGAATAGCACCAACATCTCCGGGTGGGATGAACTGAAAACAATGGTAAATCGAGTGATCATTAACGGAGTCACCGGCACTGAGTTCTGGCTGGATGACATACGGATGATTGGTCTTACCTTCAACGACCTTGTGAAAAATCAATAAGAGCCACTATGAATTATTATTTTCCCTTCATATCTCATTAGATCTATAATTATACTCTTTGCTAATCCTAAGGTGTTTCAATAATAATATAGCTTTATACAATTTAATCTACTCTTAACTGGTGGCATCATTTAATAATTCTTTTAAACATCCCTTTTTTTAAGATACGCATTATCCCCCTTTTTACTTAAAATATCGCCCCTTTACCCCTTTTTATACTTATTTCTACCAAAGGTGATATTTGGTACAATTTCATAATAATAATTATTTGAATTGTGTTTCATTTTTTTTATACATTTTAATATTTTTTGTGTATATTATCTAATACAGCTATCCTCTAATAAGGAAATAATGCTAAAGATGAAAATTGAAAAGTATTTGATAAAGGAGGTTTTAATAATACAACATATATCTATAATTCTTTCTTTCCTTTATAACCATAAGGAGGTTACTTGTTCTCAAAAAATAAAGTTACAGGTGTCTTATTAGCGATAACTTTTATGTTGTCACTATCTGTGTCTTCCCAAACTGTATACAAGGAAGCTGAAGGTATTCTCGTTATGGAGATGGAAAATTCAAAATCACCCTTGGGTAAATGGGTAAAGAAGTCCGATGGCTCGGGATGGAGCGGAAGCGGATTTTATGAATTTACCGGAAATGACCATAATGGCTCAGGCAGTGACCGCGATCCTCAGGAATTCCGGTTTAAAATCGCAAAGGCGGGTATTTATGGTATCCATCTTCACGCATACAATCGGCTTGATGGACAACCGGCAGATAAATGTAATGACGCCTACGTAAAAGTAACCGGTGACTATACCTCCGGATCTAATGTCCCTCTGTCCGCATTAACACAAGACACAAAGCTATACAGTTCAAATGGCGGAAATGTTTGGGCATGGGGTTTTAACCTCGACGGCAATGGAGCTGACCATGTACCGGCTAAATACAATTTTAAAAGCGGAGAAGAATATCTCTTAACCGTTTCCGGGCGTTCTATACGCTTTCAGATTGACCGTATTCTTTTTGCCCACGGTGATGTTGATCTCAATGTTGCAAAAGCTGCTCCTGAATCAGATACCGTCGGTGCGACCCCAATAAACAATGATCAACTATTTAATGATAATATGAGAACCGGATCAAACATTACCTATACAAACGGGATGTTGCAGTTTAAAGATTTACAATCCGGGACATATTCAGTGTTTTTGACCACATTAAATGGCAGAACAATCTTGGAAATGCCTTTGCGTGTTGCTGAAAACGGCAGAACTGCAGCATGTTTAAACCTTGATCGTATTGTTAATGGGGTATATATCACGAGGGTTGAAGGAAATGGCATATATGAGAAAAAAGTAATATTTGTAAATAAATAATCAAACTAAATTGGAGGTTTTTATGCCTAAAACTATTGTCTTTACTACTGTATTATCTTTAGCTCTTTTTGCTACTTTCGTTTTTGGCTTTGACGGAAGAATAGCGCTTAGTTCAGACGGCAACGACCATGACAGTGACGACTGGGGAGCGACAGCGTTATCACTTGCGATACTGGCAAGAAAAGGCTTGCAGGCAAACGTGGTGCATTATGATTACGCGTCTCACATCTGGGGAAACAGCAGCAATTCCGCATTTCCTATAAATATCCGGGAAAGTGCCCTCGGCGGCGCAGACAGGTTTGGTTTTGATAAGTCAAGGTTCTTTGAAGGTACAACTGATTTAAATGGTGCAGTTGATAACATCAAAAAAGAGATTAACGCCTCTTCAGCAGGTGATCCGCTGTTCTTTATAATTGCGGGTCCAATGGAAGTCCCATGGATGGGTATTAATGCTGCGGATGCAAATAAAAGACAATATGTGACATGTATTTCACATTCCTCCTGGAATAACGATCATGGAAAGAATGACCATGGCGGCCACGATGACGATGATATACGGGCGCTGGGAGCCAATTTTGTCCAAATAAAAGATCAGAATGGGGGATTTGGCAAGCAATCAATGAGTAACTGGGCATGGCTGAAAAACATGGGCCCGAACTACTCATGGACATACGACCGGATTGACCTAGTTTATACCGAAGGGGATGCTTCTGACGCTGGTATGGTATACTGGCTTCTTACCGGCGGGAGCAACGGAGGCGACCAGAACGGCACTACCACAAAACTGAGAGAGTTTCTTAAGGACCCGGTTCCCATACAGGTATCAAATGCGCCAAAAATTAATAAACTATGTGTAACAGTATCGAATGGCATTGGTAAGGTAACTTTGCAAGGCTACACTGGAGTCGGCAGTGTTAAAATATTCAATGTCAAGAGCCAGCTTCTTTATGAAGGGAATTTGAATAATGGCCAAGCCAGTTTTGATATGAGAGGAAACAGTTCTGGCATTTACATTTTAAGAGTTATTGCGAATGCTCAAAAGTACGAGCAGAAATATATTCTGGGATTATAAAGGAATAATAACTGTAATTAAAAATAAAGGAGGGAAATAGATATGTCACGGAAGTAGGGGTGTTCGGAAC
>JAUXBV010000298.1 GCA_030619215.1 Fibrobacterota bacterium
AAATGAAAAGGTTAACCTCACGAAATTTATTGTAGAGAGAATTGATATATCAAGAACGGAAGGGATAAGGTTGATTGCTTAATTTATATTAGGATAAAAGTCGGTACTCACAAGTAATTATATAATAGATGATAATTAGAAGGAGGTGAATATGACAACTGCAAAAGAAGAAATGATTGGGATAATTAATGAGCAGCCTGAAGACAGCAGCTATGACGAATTGCTTCGAGAACTGGCTTTTAAGAGAATGGTTGATCGAGGTTTAGATGATGCCCGAAATGGACGAACTATTACAAACGAGGATATGGAGCGGAGAATTCGTTCATGGCAAAAATAATATGGACTGAGGAAGCAGTACGATGGATGAAAGATATCTATGACTATATTACGCTTGATAACCCTAACGCTGCACAACGAGTGGTTCCTCCGAACAGTGACAACTGATTAACCAAACTCATTCAGCCCCTAAAAGTAATAAACCTGTCGTTACAAGTTACAAATCAGCCCCTTAGAGTTAAGGGTGAGCCCTCAAAAAGTTCTAAGATTCTGAAAACATCTGTTTCTTAACACATCTGTATTATAATACTATAAATAACTTGTTAGAAGGTTAAGGGTTCAGAGGTTCAAAGGTTAAAATAACAAAAGATTTTAAGTGCTGAATCCCGAATTTCGTTTCTGGCATAGTTTTTGTAGCTTTATTATATAGAACTCTTTATATTTGGAATATACTGGTATAGAGGAGGTTCATTATGAAGAAACCAAAGCTGAAAAAAGCGTTTTTAATAATCCTTTCTATGGTCGTTTTTCTCTTTTCTGTGCTCTACGTGGTATATCTTTTTTCATATAATGAGACCAGGGAGCTTAATGATTCGGCGCGCGCTCAATTGCAGGGAAGCTTTATAAAATTATCACAGGGGTACACCCATTATGATTTGCAGGGACCGGAGAATGGAAAGCTTGTGGTGCTCTGCCACGGAGCGGGCCCAGCTTTACAAATATGGGACAAGCAGATTGGTCCGTTGACGTATGCCGGGTACCGGGTTTTACGATACGACAGGTACGGCTCCGGATACTCGGACAGGCTGAAGTCGGATTACAACATCGATGTCTTTACCTCGCAAATAGTCGAGTTGCTTGAAAAGCTCCAAGTTAAAGAACCTATTATTGTTGTTGGAAGATCTTTCGGGTCAAAAATCGTAAGTGCCTTTGCATATAAATATCCTGAAAAGGTCAGCAAGGTAATACTGACAGCATCAGGGTTATTTATGTTTAATTACGAAAAGTTTCCCCGGTTCAACCTGCCATTCTTCAAGGAGTTTTTCATCAGGGTGCTCAGCAAACCGTTGATGGAGTCACGCTTGTCCGAATACAGGCAATATGCGGAAACCGAAGAGGAGTTCGAGAATTTCAGGACCGCACTTTTTGACCAGTTAACGTATAAGGGGAGTGAAGACGCTATCAAGCAGATCCTGAGCTATGATGTTATACTTGCCTACCCCGAAGCATATCAATTCCTGATAGAACAGAGCGGGAAGAAAAATTTAGGTTTATACGTGATATGGGGAGAGGAGGATAAGGTGCTACCCCTGAAGAAACTATCTCAGATTGAAACAAAATATCCTTCGGTAAAAGCAGCATCGATAAAAGGGGCTGATCACTGGCTCAACTACACCCATTACAGGGAATTTAACAAGGTGCTGCTTGGATATTTAAACAGCTAAAGTGACATTGGCTTGTGCAGATTATGTCAACGATACTTCCGGGAAAAGGTTATTAAGTATCTCAAGGTAAAAGTGCACCAGCTATGGGATGAAAGTCATTTGGGATCTGTTAAATGCACCGGGAGAAGGAGAAGGTGATGATGGAATTATATAGTTATTTCCATAATGTATCATCCCTTCTCCTTGGAGGAGAGGGCAGAGTCACTACCTGTAGGGGGAACGAAG
This sequence comes from Fibrobacterota bacterium, assembly GCA_030619215.1. Classification (GTDB taxonomy): domain Bacteria; phylum Fibrobacterota; class Chitinivibrionia; order Chitinivibrionales; family JANQEN01; genus JAUXBV01. The sequence goes on from JAUXBV010000298.1 coordinate 1,947, forward strand.
GGTGAGGTCAAAGAAAAACAAGCAGGAATTTAAAACAAACTTAATATCCTCTCAATTGAGTCAACAATAAAATCCGGTTTAATACTATTATCTAAATCCTTTTCATTAAACTCACCTGTGCACAATAGTATTGACCTTATTCCAAAATCACTTGCGCCTTTTATATCTGTTGATACTCTGTCGCCTACCATTACTACTTCTTGTTTATTAAGATTCATTGTTTCCGAGTTTGTCAATTGTTTCAATTGCGCCGTGGTAGGCTTTGCCGTGGTATTTTAATACGCCGTCGATGTCGAAGATGATGCCTTTTATGTTTTTCATTACCTAATCATTCCACTTATGTATCCTATAATACTCATCCACCATCTTTTCAATATTAACAGTGGAGCCTTTCGAAAGCCCCTCCTTCAAAGTCTCTTTTATGAATCGTTCCGGCAATGTATCATCTTTGCGTGAGACTCCAAATTTCTTGTTCAGTTTACGGTCTGTGTTTATGGCATCCCCTAAAATTTTTTCAAGATATTCTGCAGAATAATCCACACCTGTACCGGCTCTGAGGAGTACTGCTGCTTTTTCAAAACTCAGAATATCCATACAGAGTCCGACATTTTTGCACATTGTCAGGCAATCGGTCAGAAGGGCAATCTTCTCAGACCAGGTTACCAGGGCTGCCTTTCCCTCCTCCTCGAGTCTTTGTGCAGCCTTCTCTGTGCCGAAACGTTTTTTAGCCTCTTCTTTTCTGTCAGTTAGTTCGAAATAGGGCTCCGCACGAAGGTGGTCTGCACCGCGGGAGGCTATGGCATAGGTAAGGCCATAAGCTTTTATTCCTCGTGGATCACCGCAGATGATATCAAGCCCCTTAACCTGCATTGCCAATTTTCCCGCTTCTTCGCTGAAATCTTCCGATAATTTTTTCGAGCCGTTAGCCAGTCTGTCGCCAATGCCCCGACGATGCGTAATCATATCAACAACCTCACGAATTTTATCTTTATCTCCCCATTTGATATGGAGTCCGTCAAGGTCTTTGGGGCTGATCAGCCCCTTTTCCTCACACTCCATGATCCAGCCTATCACCTCTGATGTTGACACAGAGTCCATGCCCATCTGGTTAAGGTATTGGTTCATTTCCAGGGCAAAAGGGAGGTCGCGGTTTCCTATCCGTGAGGTAAAGCTGCAGAGGGTTTCGAATTCCGGCCCTTCAGCTTCGAATTTGTCGACAATATAATAACGGGAGCAGTGGAGATTGCAATTGAAACAGGCCTTGTTCTTTACTTTGAAGTTGGCGGCAAGCTTCTGCCCGGAAATGTCATCAACGTACGAGCAGACGCCTTCCTGAAAATGTTTCGTCGGCAGGATTCCGATGCTGTTAAGGTCTTTCACGAGCATGGTTGTGCCCATGCTGTAGCGCTTCCGGTACTCGTTGTGCTGCAGAATCCTCTGTTTGATCTCCTCTACTTCTTTTAAATACGCCAAGGGTTCTGCCATGTCAACTGAACGGGAGCCTCGCACAGCAACAGCCTTTAAATTCTTCGATCCCATGACAGCACCCATGCCGGTTCTGCCGTTAACCCGGTTACCACTGGAAACAATTGAGGCAAAAAGCACCTTATTCTCTCCTGCCGGCCCTATTGCTGCAACCTGTATTGAGTAATCCTTCTGTTTATCGCGGATAGCCTTTGTTGTTTCAATGATACTCATGCCTGAATATTCAGGACACTCGATAAATTCAGCACCGCTCTCCGTTATCATTAAGTAGAGCGATTTGTTCGCTTTACCGGTAATAATAATCTGGTCAAAACCGGTTAGCTTCATTTCCGGAGCAAACTGACCGCCCGCTGCCGAGTCTCCCAGGATGCCGGTTAACGGCGATTTTGCGCTGACCGTAAAATAGGCAGAGCCGGGCAGCAGCGACCCGGTGAGAGGCCCGACTCCGAAAATGAGGATGTTTTCAGGCCCCAAAGGGTCGCAATCAGGATTCAGCTCCTCAAAGAGCCGTTTTGTATTTGCCGCCCTTCCTCCAATAACAGGCTTGACCCATGACTCATCAAGAGGCTCAATTTGAAATTCCCGGCTGGTAAGGTCGATACGCAGTATCCTTCCGCCGTAACCGTAATTAAGCATCGGCCTGCCTCCATTTCATCCTTACTTCTGAGCCAAGCTTATTTATATAAAAATTGCGTTTCTGACTCGGATTCATTTTCTTTGTTTCTTTTTTGACTTCCTCAAGGGAAATGTGTTCCACAGCTTCTTTATCCCAAACAATCGCTCCCTCTGTACATGCCCTGACACATTTCGGATTCCCGCCGCAGAGGTCGCAGACATATACAATATCATTAAAAGCCTCTATTGCGCCGACCGGGCAACTCTTTTCACACGTCCCACAGAGGTTGCACATAGTTGGTGATACTATTACCTCGCCGAACTTCCCTATGGTCAGGGCATTTTCCGGGCATTTCATGCAGTACCGCTCCTTACATTGAGCGCATACCACAGGCCCGTCAATGCCGGTCTCATATAAATTCATCACCTTGATTCGTGCTAAATGATTGTTTACCCTTCCGGTATGAAAAAAGGCGCAGGCAGACTCACACTGTTTACACCCGGTACATTTGCTCATATCAACTCTAATCACCCTTATACCCCTTTTTAAATATTATTCTTCAACAACCTCAAGCTTATATTGCACCAGCCCTTTGGGGTCCGGGCAGGAGAAGGTGTCAACCTTACTTACCCAGTGCTCCTTATCAAGGCTATCTTTAACATTGAGAATGGGAAACACCGGCATCATACTCTGCAGCGCCCAGATACAGACATACTTTCCTTCCGGAACAGTCAGTTTGGAGCCGTCAACATAAAAATAATCACCGACCTGCACAGGGAGGTTGCAATAGCCGTCAATACGCTCAACAGTCACTTTTATTTTTGCCATGTTTACTCCTGAAATAGAAACTTTTATTTAGGAAACCCGGATAATCAAAAAATATAAAGAGGGCTTAAGGATAATTAATAATAATTTATAGTGTTTTAGGAATGGTGATTTTATTGAAATTTTATTATGCAACCAATTCAATAATTGCCACTTCAGGGAAGCAGTTAAATCGAACCGGATAAACTGCCCAGCCGGGTTATTTGAAAGTAGAAGTTATTCGTCAATTGACAACCCTGCACCGGCAAGGGCATAGTCGTAAATAGTCTCACGCCGTGTTACCTGGAATCCGATTATGGCAGCCAGTGTGGCAGGAAAGCAGTGCTGCAGGCCGAAGATATCGGTTGTCATAATTGCTGCGGCAAGGGGAATATTCATACTGCTTGCCAGGAATCCTGAAAATCCGGCTGCTAAGAATGCGAAGTAAGTAGGGGAGG
>JAUXBV010000543.1 GCA_030619215.1 Fibrobacterota bacterium
ACAGAACGACATGGCTACGATCCGACTTGATTCGGGGCTGGAAGTTGACCTGCTCAACGGCGAGCCTGGTGTTTACAGCTCACGGTATGCCGGTGATGCACAGGATAATCAGGAGAATATCCGTAAGCTGCTGGAAAAGCTCAGGGGAACCTCTTTACAGGAAAGAACCGCCTGTTTCCGGTGTGTGATGGTTTTAAAGGGCCCTGATTTTGCTGAGCTGGTTGTCAGTGGTATCTGCAGGGGGGCTGTTGCTTTTGAACCCCGCGGCAGGCAAGGGTTCGGCTATGACCCGGTTTTTATACCGCAAGGGTATACGAAAACTTTTGCAGAAATGGAACCGGTGCTGAAAAACGGCATAAGCCACAGAGGTAAGGCACTGCAAGCTTTGAAGGAAGAATTATATGAACTCTTCGGTAAGCCCGAATAAAAAGAGATCGCCTCGTATTCTTGTAATTGATGACGATATTTCGGTCATCGAACTGGTAAGAGATTTTCTTACACTGGAGGGCTTCGAATCTGATTCATGCACCAGTGGCGAGGAGGCGATTGAATATCTCATGCAGAATCATGTTGATTTGATTCTTCTTGATATTGTAATGCCCGGTATGGGTGGAATAGAAGTTGCCCGAAAGATAAGGGAAGATTCTATTGGAAAAGGATTTATCCCGATAATTATAATTTCAGCTATGGTTGATGAAAAGGATAAGGTTCTTGGCCTGCAATATGCTGATGACTATATAACAAAGCCGTTTTCGTACGATGAGCTAAAGGCCAGGATTAATGCCCTTTTACGCCTGAGCCAGCTCCAGAATGAGCTTCGGGTGTCAAAAGAGCGTTATCAGTACCTTTATGAAAATATTCCTGAAATGTGCATATCGCTTGATAAAGACCGTACCATATCCGACTGTAATACCGAATTTTGCAAATGCTTTGGCGTTGAAAAGGGTAAAATAATCGGAAGGAGCGTGTTGGATTTTTTTAACAGTGATGAGCATGGCCTGCTGTTATCGTTTTTTGATTCTCTCCAGTCACAGAAAGTATCAGACAACTCGCATGTATTCCGAATGTCCGGCAGCACCGGGAAAGGGGACCCTGTTTACGTCACTATCCGGGCAGTATGCCCTTCAGAGCATGAAACCGGGCTGGATATTATAGCTGCAATGAAGGATGTATCAAAAAGTATTGAACTTGAAAAACAGCAGAAGCTTGCACGGCAGCAACTGTACCGCTCCGCGCGCATGGCTTCAATCGGGTCTCTTGCATCGGGTACGGCACACGAAATGAATAATCCCCTTACTGCAATACTGGGCTTTTCGGATGCCTTGCTTCACCGTTTTGAGGCTAATGAGGAGATACGGGATAATGAGTTGAAACAGTACCTTGGCATCATAAAAGCTGAAGCGCTGCGGTGCAGGGATGTGGTTGACAATCTTTTAAAGTTTTCCCGTGATTATGAATCACAAGTTGAAAAAGTATCATTGTTCGATTGCATCCACTCTGTTATTTCTCTTATGAACACCCGTGCTAAAAAGAAAAGTATAAAAATCATTGATAATGTAAGCAGGGATGTTTTTGTCAATATAGATGTACAGAAGATCAGGCAGGTACTGGTAAATATCATTTCAAATTCCCTGGATTTCTGCGAAAGCGGCAGCCAGATTAAGATAGATGCTGATATTACTGAAGATGAAAACGATCCCATTAGGCTAAAAGTAAGCGACACCGGTCCGGGGATTTCACAAGATGTGCAACCTAAAATCTTTGATCCCTTTTTTACAACCAAGGAAGTAGGTAAAGGGGTCGGTCTGGGCTTGACAATCAGCTATAAGCTTATGGAAGAGTGTCAGGGATCTATTAATATCATAAGTGAAGAGAATATCGGGACAACAGTTATATTGGAAATACCAAGAAATTGATTGTATATTGAGACATAACAGTAGTTATCCAGCGATGCTGGATAAGATTCTCTATCGAAAGATGCTGTAAAGTGGAGAAGAAGGGTAAAATACTTGTTGCGGACGATGAATCATCGTTGCGTATCCTGTTGAGCGACGAATTAAGCCGGGCCGGATATGTGGTGGATCTTACAGCTGACGGCGAAGAGACGTTAAAAAAGACCAGGGAGAAATTTTACAATGTTGTTTTACTTGATATTGTCATGCCCAAGAAGGATGGTTTGGCAGTATTATCGACAATGAAGAAGGAGAATATCCCTTCGGAAGTAATTATTCTTACCGGAAATGCGACACTTGAGAATGCAATTGAGTCCATGAAGCTCGGCGCATTCGAGTATATTAAAAAGCCCTATTCGCTGAAAGAGCTTTTAATTCTAATTGAAAGGGCAATTGAGCATCAGCGTTTTCAAATTGATATGAGAATGCTGAAACAGGAGCTGAGGAAAAGCGGTTATGGCGGGAAAATTATTGGAACCAGTAAACCCATTCTGGATTTACGAAAATTCATAGCTCGTGTAGCACCGAGCCAGTCTACCGTACTCATCCTCGGTGAGAGCGGTTCAGGAAAGGAGCTTGTTGCCAGGGCAATTCATACTGAGAGTCCCCTGAAAAATAAGCCGTTTATAACCATTAACTGCGCCTCACTTACGGAAACCCTTCTGGAGAGTGAGCTCTTCGGTTATGAGAAGGGTGCCTTCACCGATGCAAAAACCCAGAAGCGCGGCCTGGCGGAGGTCGCTGACGGCGGAACGCTTTTTCTGGACGAGATCGGCGAAATCCCGCTTCGCTTTCAAGCAAAGCTGTTGCGCTTCCTTGAAACAAGTGAAATCAGGCGCGTTGGCGGAACCGAGGATATCAGCCTTGATGTGCGGATAATCTGCGCTACCAATAAGCCTCTTGGGGAGCTGGTTGCAAAGCGGGAATTCAGGTCAGACCTCTATTACCGTCTTAACGTTCTCACAATTACCGTACCTCCACTCAGAAATCATCGGGAGGATATTCCTCTTCTTGTTGAAAATATCCTCTTAGGCCAGGCATTCAATAAGGAATTTGATGAAGGAGCTATGGGACTTCTTATGAATTATCAATGGCCTGGAAATGTCCGTGAGTTGAAAAATGTCATAGAGCGTAGCTGTGTCTTATGTACCGAAAATGTTGTAAGTCGGAGGCCAAGCGGTCTTAGGAAGACA
>JAUXBV010000393.1 GCA_030619215.1 Fibrobacterota bacterium
AGGAGGGGGTTGATGACGCATAGAAAGAGGGGGATCATTATTTTACGTAAAGCAGCGCTGTTTCTGACGGTAATCGTAATTATCTTTACCTACAGGTGCAGTTTAAATATCGCCGGCGGCGTCAGTGAGGAGACAAATTCCCGTATTGGCGGAATTGTAATGGATAGCACAGGCCACCCAATTCCCGGGGCAGTTGTGACCTTCAGACAGATTATTATTACTGTAAATGGGGATAGCGTATTATATGAGAAACAAGTTACCACCAATGATACCGGTAAATTTGGAATTGACAGCATTCCAGACGGCAAATATATCATCTCATATAGTAATGACACTCTTTCTGCTATACTATCAAAAGTAACTCTGCTTCAAGGAGATTCAATAAAAGACCTCATGTTAGCCCTTTCCTCTTCTATACATATTATTGGGAGGATAATTGACAATCCGGATATCAATTATGAGGATGTTACTGTTTTTATACCCGGGTTGGACAACAAGGCCTATATTAATTGCTATGGGTTCTATATATTGCACAATGTGCCTGTCGGGCAATATGATATTTCCTTCATACATGACGGTATTATAAACTATTTACCGGTCTTAATAACACGCCCCGGAAATGATACCGCTTTCATAAAGGAAGTTATGCTCCAGACAGACAGCAATGCAGTAGCAGTGCCCTACAGCTATTTCCCCTGTTCTGAAGTAACCGGTTACAGTGTCATTCCTATTGAATATAAACCGACAAACGAACCCTGGTGGTACCCGGGACATAACTTTACTAATGTGACCTACTATCGAGGTACCAATGAAACATTGCATGATTACACTCCTTCCGTGAATCAGATCCTCTTTATGGCAAATTATAAAAAGGGCCTGAAAGAAGATGATGAAGCACTGGTAAAGCACCTCCGTCAAAATGCCTATACAGTCCTGGTGGTTGATGATAATGAAGTCTCCATCAATGACTCTACGGGAATTGACCTGGTATATATCTCTTATTCAATAGAATATGCAACAGCCGGAGCACTTTTTAAAAAGGCTGCAATTCCGCTGATCACCTGCGACGGCAATTCATACATTAACCTGAAAATGGTTGCTCCGCAGGGAAGCGGCATCGGTTACTCTGAAAACGCTATTCAAATAACTGATCTCAACCATCCCATATCTGAAGAGTTTAAGGACACTGTAGTAATTTTAAACGGATTGGGCACCTTTTCTTTTGGCAGACCATTTTCCAGTGCTGATAAGATTGCGGTTAATCCGCTTGACTCAACCAACGTGTATATCTTTGCGTATGAAACAGGTGATGCATTATACGGTATATATGCACCGGCCCGCCGCATCGGCTTTCTGGCTAATGAAGGCGTTGGGAGAAGGTTTAATGATAATGGGTGGAAGATTTTTGATGCTATGATCAATTGGGCATTGGGAGGAAAATAAAATAGTCAATAAGCCGAATATTTAAATACGAAAGGAGCTCATTAAAAAAAATGAGCTCCTTTTATTTTCGTAAGTCCACTTACATTACTACACTGAATTTATACACCCTGTATTCCGGGGTTTTTACATTGATAATATAGGTCTCACCATATACAAGCGACCCTGATATCTGATACCACTGTTCTTCATCTTCTGATGTAAGGTCAGCAACCTTCTTCCCATAAATATCAGTGATGGTAACTGTATTCTTTCCGCTGAACGGAATCCTTATCATATACGACCCGTCAGACTTTTTTAACTGAATCTGTTTGGACTTTAAGCAGTCAGTATAGGTAATTGGTGAGCCCTTATCTAACGCACTAATATTATCAACTTTTTCCGGAGCTTCTTTGGTGAATATTAGATAGGGAAAGAGGAATAACATCAAGCAGATGGTATAAATTTTTGTACCCATTGGATACCCCCCCTGAAATTATTTGTTTAAGACCAATAAATAAATCTTACTTGTAGATCTATGAATAAATATGGTACTTGACCAAATGATGGAAAATTCCTATTATAATACTATCAACTTACTCCCTCTGTTCTTTATAATAATACATTTCTTTCCATTTTTCAGAATTTTTTCTTGAGAGATTACTTTTTTAAATAAAAAGCTAATAATTCTCTAATTCAGCTTTATTTTTAAATATATGTCATTTTATTTTATGCTTCTTTTAATCTTATGCTTTATTTGAAGTCAGGAAAAGGCGATAACTGCAATTAAATCTTTATTAAATCAAACAACATATAACTCAACCCTCCCCTATCAGGGATAGATTCTTGTACAATTTTTTCAATTTCATAACCAAGCTCATCTGGAATTGATTTTAAAATATCAAATTCACCATTACTTCCAAATCCAATCAGAAGCCTGCTATTTTCATTTAGATAATCAGGTGCTTGTTCAAGAAACTCCCTGATTTTTATATAGCCCGGATCACATACTGCCTTTTCTAATATTGAATTGAGCCGGTAATCTTCAGGTACATAGACAAACGGCAGGTCCCAGTAAATCGTATCGAACTGCTCGCCATTTTTCATTGCAGAAAAGAGATCGGTTAACCTGGCATCAACCAAGTGTGATACTCCGTTTATTTCAGCATTTCTTTTTACACACTCAACAGCATGGGGGTTTATATCCCCGCAAACAACACTATTGTCATGATGTAAAGCAGCGAAAACAGTTGTAACACCAATACCGCAACCTATTTCCAAAAAACTCTCCCCTTCACGAAATGGAAACTGTGAAATCATAAGCTCCGTATTTTTGAAATATTTCGGTGAGAATACCTGGGGGTGGGCAAAAAATTTAACACCACAAACCTCTATAAAATATGGTTCTTTTTCAGCCTGGCTCTGCTTGAGGACTTCTTTGGCGAAATTCAGCTTATAGTCCGAAAAAGTGCTCATTTATTAATACCTTTAAATTAAACAGGCCGGTGTTTTACTTAATATATTATTTCACAATCACCTCAGTTGTTATCGACTGATTCTCCTCATCAATCTCAACCTCAATATGCCCATGCTCCATATCCGGCATGCAATATCCTGCAATATACTCATCCAGCGTTAATTGTTGTGAAGGATAGGGAGGAAAAAGGGAGCATTTCAAAGAGTCATCAACACCGTAGGGCATGCCATCCGATCCGAGAATCAAATCTTTGCCAGGCGTAAATCCAACTTCATCGATGAGCATACGAAAGGGATTATTTTGTAAAATATAATGTTCAGTTAACCTGTCTCTATAGTAAATTGAATCAACGTTGAAATTCGGCTGCATGGACAAAATAATGCCCAGTTCCTTTGCTTCCTCTGCATTCCTTTTTGTTATTAGCTGGCAATGTTCCATGCGTATTTCCGGAATGGAGATTATTTCTTCTTTTACATTACTTAACACTCCAATAACCTGTTCAATCGCACCATCACCGATAGCATGAATGGCAACAGCAATTTCCAGCTCAGCGACTTCCAGTATCTTCTGCCTTAATTCATCATCTGAAAAAACCCGAATACCTTCTTCCCCGGTAAGAAACGGCGTTTTTATATTAGCGGTTTTGCTTCCAAATGCCCCATCAGTAAACATCTTTATACCGCAGATACATTTTTGTGCATCTTCACTTAGGGTTTTATAGGTGTTTATGTCAGCCCAGAACCTTGTTCGATCAATAAGGCCGGCTTCTTTAAATAAATCAATTTCATCCTCATGTATTAATAGCATTTCCTCTGCAAACCAAACACCTTGTTTTAAAAGATCATTATAGTAATCTTTTAGTTTCTCAGATGTGCAAGGATTCAACATCTCCGCGAACTTCATAACTGCAGAGAAATTCCTCTCAGCCCATTCACAGTCCCCTAAATGATCAACTATATCTTTATTTTTAAGCCTGAGCAAATCAGCAGCAGATTTATTAATCGTGTAGCTATGTAACGAGGCATTTAAAATGAATGAAGGCGGTAACGGATCTATCTCTTGATCGGTAAAAGAGTAAAGACTATTATTCCACCCAACAACCACATTAATCTCATCTTTTTTACCATTCTTTAAGATCGATAATGCATCTTCCTTCTTCTCAACAAATCTTAAATCTATGCAATCCTTGAGTGCTGCATACATATAAGGGTGAAGGTGATGGTCTTTTAATAGTGGTATTTGGTATTTTTTCATATCCCCTCTTATAATAAAACTCATACTTTATATAACTTATGCGCGTGTCGGAATTATAAAATACGACCCTACATTATCTAAGGGTAAGGATATTAATAAAAATAAAATGCACTCTTGGAAGGATGCAAAACGATTTTATTAACGTTAC
>JAUXBV010000227.1 GCA_030619215.1 Fibrobacterota bacterium
TATTTTAACGACATAATTCAGCGTGATATTGTTGAAAGACATAAAATCACAAACATTAAATATTTAAAAGAACTGGCAAGATATCTTATTACCAATACTGGAAACCTGGCAACATATAATTCTCTTAAAAGGGCTGTAAATTTTAAAAGCACAACCACACTAATTAATTATTTCTCTTATATTGAAGACGCATATCTCGTTTTCAGCGTTCCTTTTTTCAGTTATTCTTTGAAAAAACAATCTGTCAACCCTTTTAAAGTTTATGCAATTGATGTCGGTCTAAGAAAAGCCATTAGTTTTCAGTTCAGTAAGGATGTTGGACGAATTTTTGAAACATTGGTTGCAATTGCTCTTAAACAAAATAATATTGAATTCTACTACTGGAAAAACCAGAAAAATGAAGAAGTCGATTTTGTAATCAAAGAGGAAAAATCAGTTACACAACTTATTCAGGTTTGCTATGATCTTACTGATGCAGATACTGAAGAACGTGAAATCAGGGCTCTATTAAACGCTGCAGAAGAACTCAGAACCAGGAAACTGATTATTATTAACAGCGATATTGAGAAAGATGTCAAACATAAAGGCCGTACAATCAGTTACATCCCATTATGGAAATGGCTATTAATCACTTAACCTGATTAACCCTATGAAAGTGGAAAGTAGCAAGCTACGTGAGTATCACCTATTGTTGAGAACTCAGGATGTTTTCTGTCGCATTCTTCCTTAGCGTATTTACAGCGGCTTTTGAATACGCAACCTGAAGGTAGATTTATTGGTGAAGGAACTTCGCCTGAGAGTATCGCCGGTTTTTTGTTTCGATTAAGTGTTGGAATGGAGTTTAGTAAAGCTTGGGTATAAGGGTGTTTTGGCTTTTTAAAAAGATCTGAAGAAGGTGCCGATTCAACAATTTTTCCAAGATACATTACATATATTCTGTCGCTGATTGCTTTTACAAGGGAAAGGTCGTGTGAAATAAACATGAGGGATAAATTCATCTCTTTTTTTAATTGTAATAACAGTTGTATTATCTGTGCCTGCACGGAAACATCAAGCGCAGAAGCCACTTCATCGCATACGATCATTTTGGGTTTAATTCCGATAGCTCTTGCAATGGCAATACGCTGCCTTTGACCTCCGGAGAATGCATGGGGAAAGCGCCTGAGGTAATCTGTTGACAGGCCAACATGTTCCATTAAACGTATAACACCTTCCCGTACATTCTTTCTGGTATATACTTTATGAAGAAGGAGCGGCTCTGATAATATTTTGTAAATGGTGTGCCGCGGGTTTAATGAGGTAAAAGGATCCTGAAAGATTATTTGATAATCCTTCCGAAACGGTTTCCATGAGTGCTGTTTCTTAATATCTATTTTCTTATCCGCAAGAGCAATTGTTCCGGAGCTAGCGGGAGTAAGGCCGAGGGCGGTAAGGCCCAGTGTACTCTTTCCGCAGCCTGATTCTCCGACAACTGAAACAATTTCTCCCTTTTTTATGTAAAGCGACACATCATTGACAGCTTTTATATAACCGGTGATTTTGCTGAAAACCCCGCCGGTAATAGGAAAGAAGGTATGTAGATTCTGGATATCAAGGATATTCATTATAATTCCTTCTTGTATAAAAAACATGCGACTTTTTGTGTGTCACCTGTACTCATTAATTCAGGCTTATCAGTACATAATTCAAATGCTTTGTTACACCGTTCTCTGAACCGGCAACCAAAGGAGTAATCTTTTGGCTGCGGTACCTGTCCGGGAATCGATTTCAGCTGTGGATTTTCAGAATTCAAATCCGGCAGGGCTTCAATAAGCCCCCGGCTGTATGGGTGCAGGGGGTTGTTTATAAAGGAGTCGAGATCGTTTTCTTCAACAATACGTCCGGCATACATGACTGCCAGCCTGTTTGCGTATTGAGCGATAAGGCTCAGGTTATGGGTGATAAAAAGTATTGAGGTGTCTATCTCTCTTTGCATTTCAATCAGTAATTCCATTATCTGGGCCTGAACCGTGACATCAAGTGCTGTGGTGGGTTCGTCTGCTATTATCAGTGAAGGGCTCAGCATTAATGCAATTGCGATCATAACCCTCTGCAGCATCCCTCCCGAGAGTTCGTGAGGATACGATGCAAGTATTCGCTGCGGATCGGGAAAGCCGACCCGGTGCAATAGCTCTGCAACTCTTTTTTCCTTGTCATCCGGAAATTTATGATAATCAAAGAGCTCCATTAACTGCTTTTTAACGGGAAGCAGGGGATTCAGTGCGGCTGCAGGTTCCTGGAATATCATGCCAATCTCCTTCCCGCGGACGCTTCTCATCTGTTCATAGGAAAGCGAGAGGATGTTCCTGTCCTTCAGGAAGATACTGCCCGATGTAATTTTAGTACCAGGTTGTGGAAGCAGTCTCAGAATAGAGAGTGCCGTGATCGTCTTGCCGCAGCCCGATTCCCCGACAAGGCCGAATATCTCACCCGGCAGGATTTCAAAGGAGACCTTGTCAGTAATCTCTACCAGTCCTTCTTCAGTTTCGAAGGCAATGGTAAGATCTTTTACTGTTAGTACCGGTTGTCTATTCAATATGCTGCTCCGATTTCGGATCAAATGCCTCACGAATACCCTCTCCGATAAATGTTGTCAGAAGAAGGGTGATAAATAAGGAAATGATCGTTGATAGTGCTATCCAGGGAGCATACAGGTTTTTCAATCCCTGCTGAAGCAGCTCCCCCCAGGACGGTGCCGGGGGTGGCAGGCCAAATCCCAGGAAATCAAGCGCGGTAAGTGATGATATCCCTCCTATTACTAAAAATGGCGTTATTGTAATTACAGGCGTTAGCGCATTGGGCAGAATTTGCCTGAAGAGGATGTTAACAGGTTTTATTCCAACGGCTTTTGCCGCCTTTATATAGGTCTGGCTTTTCAGCTTAAGAAATTCGCCTCTCATATAATACGAAAGGCCGATCCACTGGAAGATAGCCATGGTCAGGAGCAGGAGCATAAAGTTGCGGCCGTATATTGACCCGACAAGAATAACGACATAGAGAAAAGGCATTGATGACCATATCTCTATGAGCCGTTGAACTATAATATCAAATTTTCCTCCAAGATAGCCCTGTATTCCTCCTATAATGATGCCGAAAATAACGCTGATAACCATTAGCAAAAGAGAAAAGACCATGCAGGTCCGAAACCCGTATATCAGGCGGGCAAAGACATCCCGCGCCATTGAGTCGGTTCCCAGCCAGTGCCCTTTGGAGGGAGGATGTGGGGGAGTATCATCCATGCTCAGATATGAATGGAGCGGGCCATGAGGTATAATGGGAAAAATCATAAAACCGGATCCCCGGAATTCCTCGTCCTCTTTTAATGATAGATAATCAGCCTCTGTCTTGTATTTTCCTCCAAAAGTCTGATCGGAATAGAAAGCGGTTACCGGAAAATAGGATTTGCCTTTATACCTTAAGTAAAGAGGCTTGTCATTGGAAATAAATTCACTGAAGAGAGAGAGGATAAAGGCTATTCCCAATATCCAAAAGGAGTAATAGGCCCTTTTGATTTTCCTGAATCGTTTGAGACGGTCTCTGGTTAATTCTGAAAACATAGGTATATAGTTTTATTTAAATGTTATTCTTGGATCAATTGCCGCATATAGAATATCAGAAAATAGACGACCTAAAAGGGTCATAATGCTTGTTAATAAAATTATTCCCATTACAACATTATAATCACGGCTAACAATTGAATTAAATACCAGCAGTCCCATACCGTCAATATCGAAAACTTTTTCTATCAATAGTGCCCCGGCGAACATAATAGTGAAGATCTGGCTCATTCTGGTTGCAAGCGGAATTAAAGAATTCCTGAATGCATGTTTCCATACTGCTGTATTAAAACTAGCACCTTTTACCAGGGCGGTACGCATGTAATCCTTATTAATCTCTTCCAGAAGGCTGTTTTTCATCAGCATTGTCAGAAAGGCAAATTCGCTTGCCATATAACAGATCAGCGGCAGTACCATATGGTGAAGAAAATCAAAGAACTTCCCGAAAAACGATAGCTCTTCGAAATTATCAGACACAATCCCGGAGAGCGGGAACCAGTTTAAAAAGCTGCCTCCGCCTAAAAAGATGATGAGAAGTATACCCAGAGCATAGCCGGGAATTACATAGCCGGTGAAAATGACAATTGAGCTGATGGTATCGAAAATGCTTTTATTTTTGACGGCCTTAAGCATTCCAAGGGGTATACAGATAATGTATGATAGAAAAAACGATGTAAGCCCGAAGAAGAGTGAAATAGGGAATTTACTAACAATTACATTCCAGACTGGCTCTTCATACGAATAGGACGTTCCCAGATTAAGCCTCATCACATTTCCCAGCCACGTGAAGTATCGGATATAGGCTGGTTTATCAAAACCATAGTAGGCTTTTATATTTTCGATCTCTTCTTCTGAGATAGAATGGGAAGCGTCCATTCCACGCATGCTTTGTGCAGAGCGGACCCTGGCAATCATCTCTTCAACCGGTCCGCCGGGTACAAACTGTATCAGGATAAAGCAGACCAGTGTAATTCCGAGGATTGTCGGAATCATTAGTAAAAGCCTTCTTAGTATATACTCTTTCATTCTTTGTAATGGATGTCGCCAATTTTCGGTTCAAATGACAGGTTATTTTTCATAGCATTCTGCAGGATTTCATCCTTTTTTTGATCGACCCACCAGTATGTGGTAATGATATCCTCACGGTTAAATTTATCAAAGGTATAGGTTGGCGTGCCAAAGCGGTCCCAGTATAAAATCCTATTATGATCAGCTCCCCAGAGAAGTACATAGGGAATTATCTCAGTGAGCCTCTTGTCAATAAGCCTGACAATGTCATTTCTCTTATCAAGGTTCAGCTCTGTCTTCTGTATTTCAATTAAGCTGTCAATTGTCGGATCTTTAACACCGCTTCTATTATTAGAGGCTATCTGATCTGCAGTACTGGAGTGCCACATCCCTTCCGGGTCTCTAAGCCTTGATGCAGCCCAATTCTGCCAGAAAATGTCAAAGTCATGGTTGTCAATTCGCTTTCTTACGGATGACAGAGAAAGCTGTTCAATTTTAGGTTTTAAACCCACCTTTTTAAGGTCTTCGAGATAGATGTTAAGGTGGCGGTGGTCTACGCTATAGGTAATAAAAGAAATTTCAAATATTGCCCCGTTTTTTCTTAGAAGGCCATCAGAGCCTACTTTCCATCCGGCTTCCTTAAGAAGTTTACGGGCCTTGTCCGGATTGTATTCCCTTATGGGTACATCCGGATTTGTATTATTTGTATACAGATCCGGGAAATAGGAGTTGAGAAGGTAGTACTGGTTATACATCAGTTTTTCATTCATCAATTTACGGTTAACAAGGTGGCAAAGTGCTTTGCGTACCTTCACATCCTGGAAAATGGGCCGTCGTAAATTGATAGCAAATCCCTGAAAACTTTTTGGCTCCTGATTATACACAAGCTGTTTTACGACCCATCCCTTCTTTACCGCATCAAAGTTAGTTTGTTTCATCCAGATAGAGGAGGTGTATATTGCATACGCGTCGATTACACCCTTCTTGAATGCTTCTAATGCTTTGTTTCTATCCTCCATGAATTTATACTTTACATAATCAAAGTTGTATTTATATTGATTATACTCCTTGATTTTGCCCCACCAATCATTTCTTCTCTCAAGTGTGATATATCGATTTTTCTTTACTTCTTTTATTTTATACGGGCCACTGACAACAGGAAATTCGAAGTTCTGCTTGTTAAAATCGACATCTTTCCAAATATGCTTTGGAAAAGCAAATAATCCGGAAGCCGTCCAAAAATTTGACCAGTGCATCTCTTTTGCCGTAACCTGAAGTGTTTTTTCATCAATTACTTTTGGGCGTTCGAGGCGTTTCAAGTCAACGCGGAAGATTGACGTCATATTTTTTGAATTCATCATAACATCATAATAGAATTGAATGTCTTCGGCAGATATGGGTTTGCCATCACTCCATTTTGCTTGAGGGTGTATTTTAAATGTAAAGGTTTTAATATCATCGGAAATTGTCCATGACTGCGCAATAATCCCTACAGGCTCATTTTTAGTAGAGTGA
>JAUXBV010000512.1 GCA_030619215.1 Fibrobacterota bacterium
ACCCTGAGTTTGATGCAGTTTACAAAAAGAGCATTAAGAATAAAAAGCCGCTCGCCAGCGACCTCATACAATACGTTAGTGAGAATTCAACGTTTCTGAAAGAAGAGGAAAATGCATGGATGAAGTCGGTAATGGGGATTATTCGAAAAACGTCCATGTTTTTTCAGCCCCAAATCAGGACGAAAATAATGAATGAAGGGTGGGCAAGCTTCTGGCATGAGAACCTTTTCCTGGAAGACGATCGTATCAACGGGCATGAAGTTGATTTTGCCCGTATTAATGCCGGGATTACCGCAATGCCCATGGTTGGCCTCAATCCCTATGCACTGGGTATGAGACTCTTTTATTATCTCGAGGAGATGGTAGACAAGGGGAAGTATTCAATTGATTTTTTTAAACTCACGGATGCCAAGGTACGTGAGAAATTTGATTTAAAAACAGGAAAAGGCCGCGACTTCATTTTCTACATACGAAGAAATTTTAGTGATTTTACCATGATCAACACATTTATCAATCAGGATTTTGTAACGCAAAACAACCTTTTCGTAACCGGAAAACGTCTTAATGAAGATAAAATGGTCTGGGAATATTACATTAGGAGCAGAAGCGCCGGAGAATATAAACAGATGTTGTTGGAAAGCCTCTATCACCCTCCACATATTGAAGTAGATGAATCGAAGAATAAAGATAACACATTATACCTGGTGCATCATTTTGAGGGAAAGCCCCTGGTAAAGGATTTTATCAGCAACACCATAATGGGGATCGAGTATCTCTGGGGAGGGCCTGTTCAGCTGGAGACTTCTGAAGTTGAATCGATTGCATCGTCAGGTACCGATACTTCGATCAGCTTGTCACAATTAACTGACAAAGGAAAAGATGCGCCGGAGATAAAATGGCAGCGGGTTATCTATACAATGCGTGATAAGAAATTATCCAGAAAGATATTATAATAGACGAGAGTACGAGTGTATGAGTGTACGATTTCGTACCCTCGTGTTCTGATATGCTTATCCATGCGGTGAACGGCTGAATTTAGCCTTAGGATTACTATCATTTTTTGAATATACTTTCCTAAAGAGAAGCTTTTATATGGATAGAATAACAAGATCAATGCAGAGCTTAAATGAGAGCGTTGTTGAAAAAAGTAAACACACGCCGATATCTTTTGAAGGCTTTCTCAGAAAGCTTGTTGATAACCCATCCTTTGTTTTAAGGAATGTCTTTCAGGCTTTTCACGATATGGTAGTCTCCTATCTCGGTGAAGGGGTTGATGAGTATTCCGATGATCCCGAATCAATCAACTTTGTGAAATATGACTGTTACAGTTTATTTGCCGAAGGCGTAGATCACCCGTTTTTTGCAGACAGGCTCTTTGCCAACCGTTTTGTAAATCTGGTCAAGGCACTCAAAAGAGGCGCGCAGCAGAATATGGTCTATATTTTCAGAGGGCCTCCGGGCTGCGGTAAAAGTACGTTCCTTAATAACCTGCTTCTAAAAATCGAGGAATACTCAAATACGGAAGAGGGGCTTCGGTATGAGATAGTATGGAGATTTAATCGTCAAACTGTTGGCAAAATACCTGAAAATGAAGCTTTCACTGTCTTTGAAAAATTGTATGACCTTTTAGAGTCGAAATCCAAAAAAGCTACCCCAAAGATTTTTACTAAACAGGATGAAATACACGGGATTTTTAATGAGTATATTGATATCCCCTGCCCAAGTCATGATCATCCTATATTGATCATACCAAAAAAATACAGAAGGGAGTTTTTGGAAAACCTCTTTGATGACAGTGAATTTAAGGAAAAACTTTTTTCGGAAATGGAGTATGACTGGATTTTTAAAGAAAATCCGTGTACTATCTGCACATCACTCTACCAGGCTCTTCTGGAAAAATATGGTACACTCGAGAAGGTTTTTCAGATAATATATGCACGTCCATATCGCTTCAACCGGCAGCTGGGTGAGGGTATCAGTATTTATAATCCCGGCGATGAGCAGGTTTCTCAAAAGGTGCACAAAGATGAGTTTATCCAGAGCAGATTGAATTATATACTTAATCAGAGCAACAAAGTCAGGTATATTTATTCCCAGTATGCAAAGACAAACAACGGTGTTTACGGCCTTATGGATATTAAATCCCATAACACACAGCGCTTGATCGAGCTTCATAATATTATAAGTGAAGGTGTGCATAAGGTAGAAGATATCGAAGAGAATGTATACTCTCTCCTTGTTGCAGTCATGAATCCTGAGGATCAAAAAAACATACAGAACTTCAAATCATTTTCTGACAGGATTTCGTATATCAATATTCCCTATGTTATGGACCTTAATACTGAAGTAGAAATATACAGGAATATATTCGGAAAAAACATAGACAGTAAGTTTCTTCCAAGAGTTCTGCGGAACTTTGCAAGGGTTATTATCTCAACGCGAATAAGCTCTCAATCCAAAGCACTCCTGGAGTGGGTGCAGGATCCCGAGAAGTATAAGCTCTATTGCGACAAGAGCCTTAACCTTCTGAAAATGGAGATTTACTCAGGCCATATTCCCGAATGGCTTTTGGAGGAGGACAGGAAGAGATTTAATGCAAAAATGAGGCGGAAGATTATTGCCGAGTCTGAAACAGAGGGAGAACATGGTATTTCAGGCCGCGATTCCATACGGTACTTTAATGATTTCTACTCCACCTATGCAAAGGAAAATAAGCTGATAAACATGGCCGGCCTGTTTAAATTTTTTACCAGCCCCCATGAGGAGATTAATAAAATTATATCGAATGAGTTTCTTGATTCACTGCTCCATCTTTATGATTATACTGTTTTGCAGGAAGTGAATGAGTCGTTGTACTATTATAATAAAGAGCAAATTTCAAAGGATATATTAAACTATCTTTTTGCCGTTAACTTCGAAATAGGATCTTCAGAAAAGTGCCCCTTTACAGGGGATAAATTAGATATAACGGAAGAGTTTTTAGAGGGTATCGAGGAGCGTATTCTGGGTAAAAAGATGACAAAAGAGAAGAGCAAGGAATTTCGTGAGGGGACTCAAAAGGAATACACCACATCAGTACTTGCAAACCAGGTTAAGGAGATTTTAAAAGCAAAGATTTATGAATCTCTCTATGATCGCTACATATATAATATAAAGGAAAAAGCCTTGGACCCCTTTTTGAAAAACGAAAACTTCAGACGCGCCATCAAGGATTATGGTAAAAAGGATTTCAAAACTTATGATAAACGAATTAAGACAGACGTTCAATACCTCATAAAAAATTTATGTATAAAGTTTAGCTATACTGAACAGGGTGCACAAGAGGTCTGTATTTATGTGATCGATAATGACCTGGCGAAGAAGTATGGCGTCTCCCAGTAATGATAATTCTTTAATTTAATGCATCTAA
>JAUXBV010000017.1 GCA_030619215.1 Fibrobacterota bacterium
GAAGAAGCGGAGAAAGCAGAAACTAAAAAACCTGCGGAAATAGAAGATGAAAAATCCGAAGATGTAAAGATCGATGGCGATGAAAAGAAAGAGGAGGTACGCCGCCCCAGAAGACGCCGTGTAATCAGGAAAAAAGCAACAACTCTTTCCAATGACCAATAAAAATGGCTATAATCATCATACAGTTTTAGTTTAATTTATTATAAAGGAGTAAGACATGACAATAACGGCATCGCAAGTGATGAAACTGCGTGAAGCTACAGGCCTGGGTATGATGACATGCAAAAAGGCACTTACCGAAGCTGATGGCGATACGGATAAAGCTATTGACAACCTCCGCAAACAGGGGCAGATAACAGCGGCAAAACGGGCCGGCAGAGCTGCAAAGGAAGGAAAGGTTTGCGTTTTAATAAAAGACTCCGATGCTCTTGTCTATGAAGTAAACTCGGAAACAGATTTCGTTGCACGAAACAATGATTTCCTGACCTTTGCGGAAACACTCGGCACTGTTCTTTTAGAGAAAAAACCTGCTGATCTGGATTCGGCAATGGCATTGACCTCCCCTCTGTTCGCCGATCAAACTGTTGAAGCAAAAGTTCTGGAAATTATGGGAAAAATCGGTGAAAAAATTTCATTTCGAAGATTTAAACTGATTTCAATAGATCAATCAAAAGAGCGTGCTTTCTCATACATCCATGGCAACGGGAAAATTGGTGTTATCGTAATTATTACTGTGGATAAAAGTGAAATGCCGGATTCACAGGCAATTGCCGATCTTGGAAAAGATCTTGCAATGCAGGTTGCCGCTTCAAAACCAGTAGCGGTGAATAGAGAGAGCGTGTCTCAGGATATTGTAGAAAAGGAGAAAGAAATATATCTCTCGCAGGTCAAGTCTTCAGGAAAGCCTGAAAAGATATGGGACAAAATTGTCGATGGAAAACTCAATAAATTCTTCAGGCATTCCTCTCTTTTAGAGCAGGAATTTATTAAGGATACAGATATCACCGTTACCGATAGAATCAAGCAGGTTGAAAAGGAAAATGAATTAACGGTCACTGTCTCCTCTTTCGTGAGATTCGAACTGGGAGTGGAGGAATAATTTTTCGTGGAGCCCTATTATAAACGCATCCTCCTTAAGATCAGCGGTGAGGCTCTTTCCGGTGAGCGTGGTTTTGGTATTGACAATGAAGTTATAAAGCAGGTAGTATCGGAAATAAAACCGGTTTATAATGCCGGTGTAGAGATCGCCATGGTTATCGGTGGTGGAAATATACTTAGAGGCGTCGAGGCCGCTGCCAAAGGTTTAAACAGAACCGCTTCGGACACCGTGGGTATGCTTGCAACGATTATTAATTCACTTCTTTTCAAAGAAGCGCTCCTTGGCGCCGGTATTGAAGCGCGGGTACTCTCTGCAATAAAGGTTGAAAAAGCGGCGGAATTTTACATCCCGCAGCGTGCAATTAACCATATGAATAAAAGGCGAGTGGTTATCATTGCAGGAGGAACAGGAAACCCGTACTTTACAACCGATACAGCCGCCGCGCTTCGCTGTGTGGAAACGCAGTGTGAGGTATTATTAAAAGCAACCAAGGTAGACGGGATATACGATTCGGATCCGGTTAAAAACCCCGATGCCGTTAAACTGAATACCATTACCCATAGTGAAGCTCTGAAACGGGATCTCAGGATAATGGATGCCACCGCATTCTCCCTGTGCATGGAAAATAATGTTCCTATTATTGTATTTAAACTCCTTGAGTCCGGAAACCTTCGCAAATGTATTGAGGGACATCAAATAGGCTCCATTGTAAATAAAGGAGAGTAGGAAATGAGTGTAATCGAATCTGTCAATTCTGAAACAGAAGAGCGAATGGGGAAAACGGTTGAAAATCTAAAAAAGGAATTCTCACGAATTCGCACCGGCCGTGCCACACCATCGCTACTTGAAGGAATCACCGTTGAATATTACGGTACGCCCATGCCGGTAAACCAGGTTGCGACCATTACCATTCCCGAAGCGCGATTGATTCTTGTGCAGCCGTGGGAAAAAAACATGCTCGGCCCCATTGAAAAGGCAATTCAAGCCTCTAACCTGGGGCTTAACCCGATGAATGACGGTAATATCATCCGCCTGCCGATTCCGTCACTCACCGAGGAGCGTCGAAAGGAGCTCTATAAGAACTGTAAAAAGGCAAGCGAAGACAGTAAAGTTGCTATCAGGAACATCCGCCGTGACAGCAATGAAAAGCTGAAAAAAGCGGAAAAGGATAAAGAGATAACGCAGGATGAACAGAAAATAGGCCTTGACGAAATTCAGGAGTTAACCGACAGGTTCATAAAAGCCATTGATGAGCAATTGACAATTAAAGAAAAAGAGATTATGGAAATATAGCTTGCAGAAAAACGTTCTTTTAAAGGAAGTGTCATCAGGGCGAATATTTTTTCAATTAAGCTATCCATTTTGAAAATCAGTATAATTAAATCATAAACCCCTTTGACTTCACAAAAGGGGTTTTATATTTTGCTCATTATCATTATATTTTTACTGTGAGAATTATGAACGTTCCGAAACATATAGGCATAATCATGGACGGCAACGGCCGCTGGGCAAAAAAGCGCGGCCTGCCGAGAGTTATGGGGCACCGTAAGGGCACCGAAGCTACGCACAACATTGTCGAAGCATGCGGTGAGCTCGGCGTCTCGTATCTTACCATATATGTTTTTTCCGCTGAAAACTGGGGCAGGCCGGAAAGCGAGGTAAAATTTCTCATGGAGCTTCTTGTTGAGATGATTCACAAGGAAGTAGACCTGCTCAATAAAAATAACGTTCAATTACATGCAATCGGCGATTTGGCAAAACTGCCGGAAAGCACATATATAGAGGTTATCAAAGGAATTGAAAGAACAAAAGACAATAGCGGCCTCAACCTCATTCTCGCTCTCAGCTATGGCGGGCGCGACGATATTGTCAATGCGGCAAAACTTTTTACCAGGGACGCCGTAAAAGACCCTTCCCTCATTGACAAACTCGATGAAGATACTTTTCGGAAATATTTATACACATCACCCTATCCCGACCCGGAACTTATAATACGCACCGGGGGAGAGAAACGTATCAGCAACTTTCTTATATGGCAGATCGCCTATTCAGAGCTTTACATAACAGACACACTCTGGCCGGACTTTAATAAGGATTGCCTTGCAGAAGCTATTGAAGACTTCAACAGCCGCGAACGCAGGTTTGGAAAGGTCCAAAAGCCCTAAATGAATATTGCTAACCTTAGAAAACGCGTCTTCTTTGCTTTATGGGCAGCACCGCTTGGATGGTGGGTTGTTAATTCAAAATTATCTCTTCTATCTTTCTTACCGGGTGCAATTACATCAAAATATTCCATTCATGTTTACCCGGCAAATGTTCTGGCTGTTATCCTTATCTTTTGGGCTGCTTCGGAATATATCGGTATGCTCAGAAGATTATACCCGAAACACGGCTTCTGGCTCATCTATATATGGCTCGGGTACCAGACCCTTGCCTACTTTGCTCCAGACAACCTTCTTACATGGAATAAAGACACCTATATTCTCCTGATCCTTGTTGCACTGGAAGCGGTAGTATGGGGCAAGCATACAGGCCGCTGGAAACGCGCCAGCCTTCTTTTCAGCGGGACGTCATTTTTAATTATCGCGCTCTTTTCAATGCTTGATTTTTACGACGAACCGTTCCGGAAAATTTTCCCTGCCCAATATGCACATTCCATGCTTTCACAACTGGGTGTCGTTTTCGTGGTCGGATCAATATTTCTCTGTGATTCAGCGGCGTTTTTTGCGGGGTCGCTTTTTGGTAAACATCACTTCAGCTCCATATCTCCCAAAAAAACCGTTGAAGGGGGCATCGCAGGCCTCGTCGTATCGACCATCACCGTGGGAATCGGATGGTATTTTTTTGCTGACGACAAATATCCCCTTATTCTTGGTATTATCCTGGGCTTATTAACCGGCCTCTTTGCACAAATCGGGGACCTGTTGGTTTCACTGATAAAACGATATTTTCATGTTAAGGACACTTCAAACCTTATTCCCGGACATGGCGGTATCCTTGATAGATTCGACAGTGTCTTTTTTGCCGCCCCGATTATTAACCTGTATGTAATCATTATTAACAGAGTTATACAATAACAAAAATGAAAATCTTACTCCTCGGCTCAACCGGATCGATTGGGAAAAGCACCCTGAACTGTGTACGCCGATTCAAAGACTCCTTTGAACTGGCTGGATTAACCGTGAATAACAACATTGAGGATCTTGCAGTACAGGTTGATGAATTTAGTGTGTCATCCGTCTGCGTATGCTCTGAGGAAGCGGCTGAAGATGCACGAAAAATGCTGCCGTCGATAATAAAGATTTTTAAAGGTAAAAAGGGACTTGAGGACATTGTAAACGAAACCGATTTTGACATACTGCTCAATGCCCTTGTCGGAGCTGTAGGCTTCAGGCCGACCGTTGCGGCACTTAAAAGGAAAAAGCGCGTCGCTTTGGCCAATAAGGAAAGCCTTGTTATCGGCGGTGAAATAATCTCTTCGCTTCTCAAAGAGGGATACGGTGAGCTGATCCCTGTTGACAGCGAGCACAGCGCGATCCTGCAATGCCTTAACGGCGAGGATCCGGAAGCTATTGAAAGTATTACCATCACCGCATCGGGCGGGCCTTTTCGCAATAAAAATATCGAGCATTTTAACACCATTACCCCGAAGGAGGCCCTCAACCATCCCACATGGTCAATGGGAAATAAAATTACAATAGACTCCTCCACCCTGATTAACAAGGGATTCGAGGTAATAGAGGCTCACTATCTCTTCAAGCTGCCCTATGATAGACTCCACGTCATGATTCACCCCCAGTCAATCATACACTCAATGGTCACGTTTCAAGATGGCGCCGTGATGGCGCAGTGCGGCGTGCCTGATATGGAACTGCCTATCCAGTATGCCCTCAGCTATCCGAAAAGACTTCCCATAATGGGAACAAGGCTTGATTTAGTTGAAACCGGCTCATTGACATTTGCGGAACCTGATTTCAACCGCTTCCCATGCCTGAAGCTCTGCATTGAAGCTGGAAAACAGGGAGGGACCCTGACAACCGTGCTTAACGCAGCTAACGAAATTGCGGTGCAGCAGTTTCTCAAGGGCGGCATCAGCTTCAACCAGATAGCTGAAGTGATTGGGCAGGCTCTAAACAAACATCAAAATCAAAAAGTGGGAACCGTTGAACAGATTGAAGAAATAGATGCACTGACCCGTAATCAGGTATTGAAAAGTATTAAAGATATAAAGCACTAAGCTATTTTTAAAGAAACTAACCATAGAAAGAATTAACAAATGACATTTATGCTGCAGATCGTTATCGGAATCTTCATACTTGGCATACTGGTGCTTATTCATGAGGCCGGGCATTTTCTCGTTGCAAAAGCATGTGGCGTGCGCGTACTTACCTTTTCAATCGGATTCGGCAGGCCTCTTTTTGCAAAAACAATCGGTAATACGGAATATCGTATCAGCTCAATCCCACTTGGCGGATATGTCCACATGGCCGGTGAACATCCTGAAGACAGCCATGCAGGCGCTGAAGATGAATTTACCGGCAAGCCGGTCTGGCAACGCGCATCAGTGGCAATAGCAGGGCCGTTGGCAAATGTCATTACCTCCATAATGTTTCTCTGGATCCTCTATATGGTTGGTGTTCAAACCCAGGTATACCAGAAGAGTCCCATAATCGGAAAGGTGGAAAAGGATTCCCCTGCTTTTATTGTCGGGTTAGAACAGGGTGACAGTATTATCGCGATAAACAATTCCCCGGTACATGACTGGAACCGGATAAAAAAGGTATTCTCTCTGCAGGAAGAAGTTTACGAAATTTCTTTTATCCGAAAAGGTGAGAAGAAAGAAGCAGCTATTGAAATGTCCCAGGGTAAAAAAGGTGATATACCCGAATTCCCTCTTGCAGGTTTAGAGCCGGTATTCCCTCCCCGTATCGGCGAAGTTAATGAAGGCTCCCCCGCGGAAAAAAACGGCATCCTTCCGGGTGATCTAATACTCGCAATTGATAATACCACCATTAACACCTGG
The DNA here is from genome assembly GCA_030619215.1 of Fibrobacterota bacterium. Classification (GTDB taxonomy): domain Bacteria; phylum Fibrobacterota; class Chitinivibrionia; order Chitinivibrionales; family JANQEN01; genus JAUXBV01. The sequence continues at coordinate 6,123 of JAUXBV010000017.1, forward strand.
ACTCAGATTCCTGATCTGGTGTCAAACTATGACTCTCTCCTGGGCCCAACACAGCTTGTCATAATGCGGGATGACTCTGTTGTTATTATTAACGCAGTGCCTTCATATAACGCAGACTACAAGAGATTTCTTCTCGGTATTGCCCTGGAAACAGAAACCGTTCAGTATGGTGTAATCGAAGCAATCCCTAAAGCCCTGGAAAAATCGTGGGAATATACCACGCTCATTTTTGATATGCTTTCAAAGCTTGTGAAGCGGAAAGTCTCTCCAAAGCAGCTCGCAGGGCCGGTGGGGATCATACAGATGTCGGGGGCCGCGGCTCTCGGGAGTATTACATTCCTTTTGAATTTCATGGCGCTCATCGGCATCAACCTTGCAGTAATAAACCTGTTCCCCCTGATAATTACCGATGGTGGCGTCCTCTTCTTTCTGATCATTGAAAGTATAAGGAGAAAACCGCTTTCCCTCAAAACACAGCTTCTTCTTAATAAAATTGCCATTGCCTTCTTTATCGCTCTTTTCATCTTCGTTACCTTTAATGACATTATGAGGCTGCCGAAGATGTTTCAGCTTTTAGGGAAGTGAAATTTTTTATTAATTATTAATTTTTCGTAACTACTCAGGTATCCTTCGCATAAAGCGTCATTGCGAGCGTAGCGAAGCAATCTCATCTTTTCGAATGCAGGGGATTGCTTCGCTTCGCTCGCAATGACACTGAGAAAACCGCATCACCTGAATAGTCACATTTTTTTTTACAATTAACTCAATTTATGAAAAACAATAAATACAACTTAGCGGTAATCGGTGGTGGACCAACTGGAATGATCGCGGCAGGACATGCGGGAGAACTCGGCTCCCGTGTTATTTTACTTGAAAAAAACGAACATCTGGGAGTAAAGCTTTTAATTACCGGAAAAGGCAGATGTAATATTACAAATGCAGAAGAAGATTTGAAAAAACTAATAAATATTTATGGACAAAATGGTAAATTTCTATATCCTGCTTTAAATAAATTTTCCAACAAAGATGTGGTGGTTTTTTTTGAAAGTCACGGACTTAAAACAAAAGTGGAAAGAGGCGGGAGAGTCTTCCCTGTCTCAGATAATGCCAAAGATGTTGTAGGTTGTTTAAAAAAATATTTAAAAGATAACAATGTGGAAATCAGATTGAATAGTCCGGTTGAAAAAATAATTATCAGTACCGAAAACAGTAATGATAATAAAATAGATAAAATTATTTTAAAAAACGGTGAAGAAATTATTGCAGCTAATTTTTTATTTGCAACCGGAGGGAAATCTTATCCCGGGACCGGTTCTACCGGCGATGCATATAAATGGCTTAAAAAAATAGGGCATACAGTGGTAGAACCAAAACCGGCGCTTACTCCTGTTATCGTTAAAGAAAAAATAGTTAAAAAGCTTGAAGGTTTGAGTTTGAAAAATGTAGAAGTAAGTTTATGGAAAAAACGTAAACTTGACTCTTGTTTTGGTGAAGCGCTTTTTACCGAAAATGGTTTAAGTGGCCCAACAGTATTAAATTTGAGCAAAAAAATAGGTGAAAACAAAATAAAAGATTTAAAAATAAAAATAAATTTTAAACCTGCACTCGATTACCCAACTTTAGACAAAAGGATTCTAAGGGATTTTAAAGAGCAAAAAAACAAACAATTCAAAAACAGCTTAAATAAACTGCTGCCTAAAAAACTTATTCCTGTTATTATTAAATTATCCGGAATTGAAGAAAATAAAAAAGTAAATGAAGTAACAAAAATTGAAAGAAAAAAATTAACCAAACTTTTAAAAGAATTTGAGCTTAGTATTAAAGGGCTTGTTGGTTTCGAAAAAGCGATTGTAACTTCAGGTGGAGTGGACTTAAAAGAAGTTTATCCAAAAACAATGAAGTCAAAAATAATAGGTAATCTGTATTTTGCCGGGGAAGTTTTAGATATTGACGGCCCGACTGGTGGATATAACCTGCAAGTCGCGTGGAGTACCGGGTATTTGGCTGGTGAAAAGAGCAATACATGTCGTTTGTTCACCTAAAGAAGATTTTTTAGCATTAATCACGTCTTATTTACCGGACGAAGCAAAATGGAGCTCGGATTATAAAACGAGGATATAATTCATGGAATGTATCTATTGTAAATCAGAAATGCAAAGAGGAACAGCGCCTTATCATATTGACAGACATGGCTATCACCTTCTTTTAGATAAGGTCCCGGCATGGATTTGCTTACAATGCGGTGAACCATATTTTGAAGAGAAAGAAGTTGATGAAATTCAAGCCGCAATTAGAGAAATGGATAAGCACGCATCAAAGCAGCAGACTTTCGCATAAATCTCAACCTGATCGTTATACTCGCAGTGTATAACATTGTGTAGAAGCAGGAAGGTCATTCTCATGCCCTTTTGCTTAACACAATGTTAATCGATAACATCCTTTATGAAAGGAGATGGAGGGAATCTCTTAATAGGAATAGATGGCGAAGGTGTTGTTCTTGGTCTTTTCCCCGATTACTCGACATTGAAAGATGGTAATAAGGACAAATTCGAATTACATCTGACACAAGTTTTAATCAAAGATTTCACACTTCCCACTTTCAAAGCTTACTGCAGAATTACATTCTTGCCATACGCTGAACATGAAGTATGTGTCGTTACTGTCAATCCCAGCATACAGCCCCATATCTCCTTTTTATTGATTGTCACAAGGTGCCAGCTTGCCTGGTAGAACGCACTTATTCTACGCTAACTCGAACTCTTTTTAACATTTAACTGATCCACGATAATCGCACAGGTCGCATCTCCTGTTATATTCAGGGCCGTACGAATCATGTCGAATACCCGGTCAACCGCATACAGGAGCGGAAGACCTACAATGGGAATATCGGCCGCTACAAGTACTGCGACAACAAGCAGGCTTGGCCCCGGCACACCTGCCTGACCTATGGAACCGATTGTGGCGGTCAAAAGAATGGCGACATATTGAGCCACGCCGAGTTCAATACCGAACAGCTGTGAAAAGAATATAGCTGCCAGTGCGTAATAGATGGCGTTACCGTCCATGTTAATCGTGGCACCCAACGGAAGGACAAAGGAAGATGTGGCTTTTGAAACCCCCAGTTCCTCTTCGCACACCTCAAAATTTACCGGCAGGGTGGCCATGGAGGAGGAAGTTGAAAGAGCCACCAATTGTGCTTTGTAAATCTTAGAGAAGAATCTTTTAAGCGGCATTTTAGAGAATATTTTCAGCATCAGCGGGTAAAAACCGAAGCCGTGCAGAAGAATAACCACTATATAAATAATCAGTAGTTTTAAAACCAGTCCCAGTATCTCATAGCCAAAGGTTCCGATAGAGCTGGCCATCAATCCAAAAACGCCGAAAGGCGCAACTAACATAACGATGCGGATCATCCAGATAAACGCCTCTGTAAGATAATTAAAAATTTTCAGAAGGAAATCCTTCTTATCATTACTTAAAGTTGAAATTCCCAGTCCCAGGAAAAGGCAGAAAAACAGCACCTGTAAAATATTCCCGCTGACAAGGGCCTCAATGGGATTTACAGGAATAATTCCGAAAATTATCTGCCAGAAACCCGGTGTAGAGCCTTGCCCGGCTTTTTCAGCGGAAAACATGTGCTGCACAGTAGTTACATCAAGGCCTACACCAGGCTTAAAAATCTCACCGAAGATAATACCGAGAATAACCGCGACAGCTGTGGTGCCCAGGTAATAGAAAAAGGTAGATATGCCGATTTTCCCTGCGTATTTTGTTCCGCCAAGCGAGGCCGCGCCGGAGATAACCGATACAGCAACCAGGGGGATCACAAGCATTTTGATCAGCTGCATGAAGAATTCACCGAGTGGTGCGAAAAAAATTGCTTTTTCTCCCCAAATAGCTCCAACAACTATACCAAGGACCATTGCAATCAGAATTTGAATACCAAGGTTTCCTACTAATTTCCTGATTTTTTCCATAAAAACCTCTTCCTCTAAGGTAAATAAATGTGGGAATTAATATATGTGTTCCAAGGTTTTTATTCAATTAAAATTATTGTAATAATAAAAAAGGCAGGAATAGTACAATTTTAAATGCTGACCAATTAGCCTTTTAATGATATAATTACTTTATCAGCGCCTTCTTGACTTAAAATATAAGGGACGAATAAAACAGGATATATAATCATTTATAAGATATTCTATTATGCACATTGGCAATATTGTAACTGTCGGTATTGATAACCAACCGTTTATCAATAATCTCGGAAAAAACGGTTATACCGTAATCCCTGTGGATGACATACCCCAGGTCCTTGACGTCAACGACCCATTCGACCTTATGCTGGTACGCGGGAGCCTTTTAGTTGACTTCAGCAATGAAGACCTGGAGCGGATCTACTTCACCAATAACCGCACCCCTGTTGCACTGATCATAAAAGATCCAACCACCGTTACTGAAAAATTGTCAAAGGTTATTACAAGCGGCTCTTTTGATGTCCTGTACGAAGCTGAGATAGAAAACGATACGATCTATCCACGAATCGACAAATTATTTATCACTTCAAAATTAAATAAAAAGCTTGATAATATGCAGCAGGATTTCCACAGCAAGGAAACGTTAAAGGAAGAGATAACTCTTCGCGAGCAGATTCTGGCTCATGAGCGTGTGCTTAATACAAACATTATTGCATCCATAACATCAGGGCTTATTATTATTGATATTAACGGAACAATCATCCTTGCCAACGAACACACCAGGCAGGTGCTTAAGGATCCTGATGCCGAAATAATAGGCACTCCATATAACTCTTCTCTTTTGGCGGAAATAGGCAATACGGTCGATAATTTTTTAAAAAAAATCAATAAATCAAGCAGCAGTATTTCTGCAAAGAAATTTAAAATTAAGGATTCGTTTTTCAGCGTCTACTGCTACCGTATGCTCGATTATGAAAACAATCCCACCGGCATCCTCATGCTTATCAATGACATAACGGAACAGGAGACCTTAAACACATCGCTCTACCGCTCGGAAAAACTTGCAACCATCGGAACAATGCTTTCGGGTATAGCCCACGAGCTCCGCAACCCGCTTGCAATTATAAGTGCCCGAACCCTGCGCGCTTTGAAAAAAAATGATTTTGAAAAAGAGTGGACAAACAAATGCTTCCAGTCCATAGATTCTCAAACAAAACGGTGCGCATCAATAGTCAACAACCTGCTTAACTTCACCCGGAACACTGCCACCACATCAGGATTTCATAAGATAAAAGATATACTGGAAGAAACGTTATCCTATGTAAACTACCAGAACACCTTTGACAACATTGCGGTAATAAAAAAGTATACGGACGGGCTTTTTGTGTATGGCGACCGGTCCCGTTTCGTGCAGATTTTTCTCAATTTAATCACCAATGCCGCTGATGCAATGGAAGGCAAGGGTGATCTGAAAATAATTACCAAACTGGCAGGCAATGCTGCCACCACTGTTGAGATTAACGATACGGGTCCCGGTATTGACGAGGAATTAAAGAATAAGATTTTTGATCCGTTTTTCACTACAAAAGACCCGGGTAAGGGAACCGGGCTCGGTCTTGCCATTGTCTATAAGATAGTTCAGGAAAGTGACGGGAAAATATGGCTCAAGTCAAAACCCGGCAATACCTCATTTTTTGTACAACTTCCCTCAAAAAAGGAACGTTCCTATGGCAGCTCGTATTCTGGTCGTTGATGACGAAGTTGATTTTCTCGATGTAATGCACGAATTCCTCGAAGACGAAGGGTATGAAATTGAAACGGCCCTGAATGGGGAGGAAGCCCTCAATACCCTTGAAAAAAGCAGCTTTGACCTGCTGGTCTCCGATATAAATATGCCTGGTATAAAAGGATTTGAGCTTTTACATAAAGCATCACAGCTATATCCTGATCTCAAACGCATTTTGATTACAGCTTATGATGTACGGGATTATATCAACATGGCAAAAAATTATAATATTGGAAACATCATAACCAAAACCACACCATTCAATTTTGAAGAGATTCAGGTGTTTATTGATAATATCCTGACAGGTAATATCTTTGGTCTGGATAAATATGTTCAGGGGAAAATTCACCAGTCTTTTATAAGAACAAATAATGATATAACGAAAGCAAATAATGATGTTATTGACTTTATGAAAAGCGAACGGAATAAACGCAAATTCAAACAGGCCCTTGGCGAAATTGTAATCAATGCATTTTTCTATGGCGCAAAACAGGAGGATCCTGAAAAAAAGCAGAATTGGAGATTTGATACGACACTAAAGAAAAGCGAGCAAGTTGTAGTAAGCTGGGCAAGAGATAGTGAGAAAACAGGGGTTGCCGTAACCGATCAAAAGGGACGGCTCGCGAAAAAGGATGTTGTGTTCTGGCTTGAGCGAAATACCACAAAGGGAGAGGATGGATTATCAATCGGGCTTACGGACAGCCATGGAAAAGGACTCTTTATTACAAGAGAGGTGATCGATCGAATGATTATTAACATAGATCCGGGTAAAAGAACAGAAATAATTATGGTAAATTATGAGGAAGGCCTGTACGACGGGCACAGGCCTTTGTGGATTCAGGAATTATAACAGTATGTTATACCTCTGTGAGGTATAACGCAGAATTCAGCAGAACCCAACGGGCTTCTGCTGCAATGGTTATAATTCTTTAGCCTCTTAACCCAAACAATGAATCCCTCTTAGATTTCCAATTTATATCATTTTTATTTTTAAAGCTTTTTAGTAAACCTATTCCGAAATAGGACTAAAGCACTTTACTGTACCTGGTTTTCTTAAAATAAACTCTGAAGTGTCGGGAGGGGTGCCAATAGGTTTTATATTATATGTTTTCTCCGCCCATGACACTATATTATTAAAAAGCTCCTGTACTTTTTTTCTACCACCATATAATTCAACCCTATTATCATCTGTCGGTCGCTCAGTAACAAAGCAAAAGTCATATTTGAACTCTGCTTCAGGATTAATTCGTAACAATGCTGAAATTATAGGAACTCTTATTGTGGTATAACCTCCACTAACATAAGGACTCTTGAATCTTTCTTTATCACTTATGGGAGAATAAAGAGCGCGGATAAGAGCTTTTGCACATTCTTTTGTTCCTGCAATACCTAATTTTTTTGCCAAAGCACTTTTCTTACGGAAATTATTTTCTTCCTCAAATTTATCTATCAGCTTCTTTTCAGCTTTTTTATCACCAAGTCTTGCTCTGTACTCTAATGCACCTATTTTAATAGTATCAAGTAAGTATTTTTTTTCTTTTTGTGACATAGGTAAAAGTAAATATAATTTGTCGTATATTGCTCTTTTTTCTATCTCTTTGTAATTATTTTTTAACAGTTTTTCGCCTTTTTTAATGTCTTTATTAATACTTTTTCTATCTTCCTTGGAAGAACTTCTCTTCAAGAATCCTCTAAGCTTTAGGATACGATCTTCAATTTCAGCTTCATATAATCTTGGAATATACTCCTTTATTTCATCACTGTATCTTGCCAGATAATCTTCTCTACCATATTTAATTAAAATTTCACGTGCTTTATTTTTAACCGAGTAATTTTTATCTTTAAACGCATGTATACAAATTCTGAAAAACCTCTCATCTTCTATAAAAATGGATTGAAATCCCTGTTGCTTATTTAGATTCACATATTTCAGGTTATTAATTGTTGAGATAGATCTTCCTATATAGCCAATACTACTCAGTATGTCGTATTTTTTTGTGCTAATACTTATTGGTATTTCTGCTTTAAAAAAACCATAAAATTTTAGTATTATTTCTTTGTGGGATATTAATGAGTCGTTCACCTTGTTGAGAATATATTGGCGATTCTGGTTTACACTCTCAATAAAAATATCTTTTGCATCGCAATCCTTTCCTTTACTAAATAGCAAAGAATATAGCAAAAACTGTATCATTAGAAAATAATTAACACTTCTTTTCATATTAGGTCTCTTATATATAACGCTTAGGCTCAGCAGATTCCAGCCTAACCTTTTAAGCTTTCCATGCTGGATTCTGTTGCAGCCTCTTGTTACACAAATACTATAAATGCTCTATTCCTCTTCCACAATAACAATCCAGGTTGACTGTGTTCCACTCCACTTCCAAGTCTTGCCAGTTTTCTGGTCAATTCTAATATAAATTTCATACTCTTTCCTCGACTTTTCAAAATTATGGCAAAGCAGTTTGTATCTGGGCTCATTGCCACTTTCCAATTTAGAGTAATCTTTCCCCTCGGGGATAATTTTCCATCCTCCACCTAACGATTCGCTGTATTTCCACGTCTTTCCTGAGTAACGGTCGAGCTTGATATAGACCTCATATTTCCCCCTTTTAATCCGATAATTGTGTGTGCTTAGTATAAAACGGTTATCATTTGCCAGAACGACCGAAGTAAGATAAAAAAGCGAGACTAGTATTAGAATTGTTTTCATATTTATTCCTTTATGTTTGCTATTTGTAACTACTGTATGTGCTGATTTTTTTTCTGCTATCCCCAGTAAACTATTTATTGAGGATATTTTCATATCTTGATAA
>JAUXBV010000548.1 GCA_030619215.1 Fibrobacterota bacterium
ACCTGTTTTATCTTTGTTTATTACGGTGTCTTCCTGTTGCTGTAGTATCTTTATGGATTTCTTCAGCCATATCTCCCGCCACTCCTCTTGTGAGAGATTCTTTTGAGGATTTTTTTTGGTAGATTTTTTTATTGGAGCAGATGATGTGTGCATAGGATAATCCAGGCTTTTAGAAATTTCATCCTGAAAAAATCGGTTCCGGGTTATAAAGCTTTAATCTCTTGATCTTTCAACCTCTGAACCTTAAATATAATATGCATTTTCTCCTGTAAGTTTGCAAGGGGAATAGCGTTTTCAGGCGGCTCTTAGTATAAACAGAGTGTTAAGCAGAAGGATATGATAATAGCCTTTCTGCTGTTACACAATGTTATGCTTTAGTATAAACAGGCTGTTTTCTAGTGCTGTTTTTATTATTCATGCGTATATATTACCCACCTGAATTATAGTCCTCCCCTTTTTATAAGGGGAGACTGGTGGGTATTATTTATAGTGATTCTGGTGAAAAGCGGTATAATACAATATAGAAGAAGGTTTTTTAGAATATTTTGTATATATTATATTAAAGCACCTTGTCTCTCTTAAAAGAGACTCAATGTTATGCTTTAGTATGTTACAGCATATCTATTTGATTTACCCATAAAATTAACGGAGAGGTATTATATGAAATTTCTTCATCTTTCAATCATTTTTTCTACACTTTTTTTACCCAACCAGCGTCCTCCGAAACTATTATAATACAGGATTGCGATGATATTACACTCGGCAACAGTGCCTATGCTAATGATGGCTGGATTGAACAATTTGAGAGACCGGACAGTGATACGCTGGTAATTGACCTGTGGAAATGTTGAGGGGTTTCTCAAGAAACGAGTTTGGGTAGGATTGCCCTGAATTTTGATTTAACTGCTATTCCGGAACATGCCACAGTTACCAATGCTGAATTATCATTTTACAGAATCGGTGATTATTACGGCTATGATATGGACGGTACCTATGAAGCGCACTTGATTAACGAATCATGGACCAGCTCAACAGCTACGTGGGAAAATCTGTCATCATCATACGAACAAACTGTAATAGCGTCACTCGATTATACCAGGGGTACAACAGGCTGGTTTGATTTTGATGTTACCGATGCGACAGCCGGTTTAGTTGCCAATCCGTCGGAGAACTTGGGATTTATGATTTTAATTGATTTTGTATTGAACTCCAGCACCAATGGCCATATATCAAAGATTCACAGCTCCGAATCATCTGAAGAGCCTTTACAGCCTAAAATTGTAGTGGAATACACTGCAACGCCGATTATCACCGATAATGCACCGGATAAACTGCAGCAGATGGCAGTGAACTATGGGACAGGAAAGCTTCAGGTATCAACAGTGATAGACGGGAATTATACCATTATGTTTCATACCGGAAACGGGCGCTTGCTCTATAAAATGGATGAGCACTATTTGCAAGCGGGAAAACATTCCATTACCTGCGATAAGATGTCTTTTACAAAAGGAGTATTGTTCATAACTGTGCAGGGTAATGGACAATCGGCAATGAGTAAAGCTGTTGTTTATTGATGCTCGTGGTGTAGATTACCACTATTTATTATAAAGTCATCGAAGTAGTACTTTACCAGTCACTATTTTTGTCTTTGATACAAGGCTAAGTATATATACTCCCGGCGACACATTCTCATTAGTCAGGTGTATTCTAAAAGTACCTTCTTTTTTTAACAGGGGCCATGTTTTACATTTCCTGCCGTTCAGATTATATAAATCGAGATGGCTATACATTCCGCTTTTATTATCAATCACAACCATTAAGTTATTTACCATTAACCTGTTGTTAATGTTGTAGGTGTCTGCTTTAATTTCAGTTGCTGCATCTTCCAATATCTCCTGGAGGGCTGTGTAGGCCGGCTTTGGCTGATAATCCCGGTCAAATATGAGCGCATCGTCAAACCCCTGGAAGAATGATGGAATCCATGAATGCTTATCCGTAAATCCCCACAGCATAAAGGTATTGCATTTTTCGTTTTCCAGGGCTATCTGTATCATGTTACGGTAATCGTTCGCCTGGATTTGATATTTGGACTGGTCAATCGGTTTCTCAATGCGAACATCCAACTCTGTCACGGCAACTTTCAGGCCTAGGTCTGCAAAGCGTTTGAAATTTTCTTCAACTGAGGAATAAAAGCTATTGTCCATGTTGTATATGAGATGGCACTGAAATCCCACACCGTCAATAGGGATATTTCGATCTTTCATACTTTTAACCAGATTAAACACCGCATCGGATTTGCTGTTTATTGTTTCAGTGCTGTAATCATTATAGAAGAGCAAGGCATCGGGATCGGCAAGGCGGGCATAGTTAAAAGCTGAATCAAGGTAGTCATCGCCGATAATCTTTCTCCAGAACGAGTCTCTGAGTATGTTGTTGTTCCCATCCGTAATACATTCGTTTGCCACATCCCATTCAAATATCTTTCCCTTGTAATGTGACATTATCTGGGTAATATGATCCTTCATAAGTGCGAGCAGCTCAGCGCGTGACCAGTTGCCGTTTTCAAGCCAGGAAGGATTCTGGCTATGCCATATCAAGGTGTGGCCGCGAATTTTCATGTTGTTTGACTCTGCAAAGGCAACCAATTTATCAGGTGTCGTGAAATCAAAAACACCTTGCTGGGGTTGCAGGCTATATGGCTTCATCTCATTCTCGCAAACCACAGTATTAAATTCGCGGGAAAGGACATCCTTATACATTTGCTCGTTTTGATAGAATGCACTGCCTACTGTTGTGCCAATATTCAGATTGACCTGATCAGCATATTTCCGAAGAGGCTCTTGTGCTGAAACCAGCATGATCATCACAAATAATACTATCAGAATTGGCAAATGGAATCCTTTAATTACATTAGTCCTTACAATATTCAATAATCCTAGAATATTTTGCATAAATTTCCTTTAAACAATTTAAATGGAAAACAATTATGCAAATGGAAGAAAAGTATGTTAATAATATATAAATTAAACCAGGAAAAACCGTCTCTAAATCCCACTCATCAATAAAAAGTGTTGTCAACAGTGTCCCCAAAAAAACTAACTTTTATTGTTATA
>JAUXBV010000423.1 GCA_030619215.1 Fibrobacterota bacterium
GACTTGTTTTATAACCCGCTTTCAGGCTGTCTCTCCAGTTTTCATACATATTATCAAGGGAAACATTATAATTCTTCCGTATATAGCGTTTCAGGTTTGTACCAAACAGCCCACGCCCTCTGTTATCATTCCATATTTGTGCAACCTTTGATACCCCGATTTTATTCTCCAGATACCTTGTAAAAGCATACCCCTGATTATATACCATTTCGCTGCCGATAATATCATGGGTAAAATGGCCCATTTCATCAAGTGATAACATCTTATTGTTCAGAGCCGCACAGCGAAGCACCATATCCCGCCTGCTATCCCAGCAATCGCTCCCCATCTGTTCAGCCCTTAACTGGGCAGTCCCCTCTGCAAACCACCCGGGGAAAAATGTCGTGAATGCAAAAGGTTCCATATAAGCCACATTTACATTGGGCGATACATACTGTAAACTAAACGCCCAGTCCAAAAGCTGTATGCCCTTCTTTTTATCAAGAGACATAATATGGGCAAGCTCATGGGTTATAACATCCCGAAGCCATGTTGTATTGCTTCTTAAATCGAAACGGGAGTCCGGAACCCATACCATGATAGACCGGTCTGTCCATGAAGCAAAGCCGTTGCTATAATCGTCATAATCAGCAAGCGCAAGGTGAATTCTATTTTTGTTACTGAAATGATAGAGGCTGTCAAAGGCTTCAAATGCCTCTTCGGCAATCTTCCATGCAGCATAAACCACAGGCTCGGTCTTATCGTAAAAATGGATGATAAAATGGCGCGTTGAAACGCTCTTCCATTTTATCTCTGGATGGTTAAAGGCGGAGAGAGAAGAAGAAAATGATAATACAGCTATTACCAATAGTGCGAACCTGGTAAAGGTTTTATTCGGGACCATAAAACTTTCTGTATCCTTTACATTAGATTTTTTCAAAGTAATTATAAAATATATAAATAGGATAGGAATAGACCTATATATGATTAATATAAGTATACCGGAAGGTATTAACGAAGGAAGTGAAAAAGTCTATTTAATATTTTTTGATAGCAGCTAATAATAGAAATTGATACCGGCACCAAAACCAATACCCGGCATTTTATATTTCCATTTAACATCGTTTTCCAAACCGCTGTTTTTTTCCTCTAATGTAAATTCCTTTTCAATTTTATCATATCGATAGAGAAAATCTACATTAAAGCCAAAATGCTTTCCTGCCAATATTTCCAAACCCACTCTTGGTCCAAATGAAACATTTATGGCAAAATCTATATCATCAACATCAAAATCATAAGAATAGTATTGATCTGAGGCATCATAACCATATTCATAATGGCTCCATGTATAGCGAAATATATTAAGATTAAAATCCAGTAAAAAACCTACATTAATCTTCAGTGGGTAAAACCGTTTTACAAAATTAATACCCGCTGAAAAATTTGGAGCAATAATCCGCCATTTGTACTCCTTATCTATGTAATCTGCATAATAAATATCATAAAAATCCTCAAAAATATATCCACCATTTTTCTTACAAAACATTAATCCTGGGCCAATATCTATAGTCAGAAATTCTCCAGCCTTTATCATAAAATTTACCTGTAAACGAAAATGTGACTTATTATAAAAAACGGAAGAGTATTCATCCTCATCCTTAAGTGAATTAAAGAACTCTTCGTCAACCACATCTTCATATTTATTCGTTGAATCGTCGTAAACTTCCATCGGGATTTCACCAGGAAAAAGATTAAAGCTTATTCTCACCCCGGACCTATTCTTATTTTTACTCCTTTTCCCGCTTTCAACTTCAGCTACTTCCGGCACAGGCTCTTTTTCTTCAGGCTCTTTAACCTCAGGTTTGGCTTCCACTACTTCCGGCTCCTTTTTCTCCGGCTCAATAACCTCGGTAGCAGGAGCGTCAACGGGTTTTTTAGGTGCGGCAGCTTCTACAAGCTCTCTGGCAACACTCGGCAGGAGTTTAACTACATCCTCAATTCCCCCGGAAATATCTTTTGATACAACCGCTATTATTTTAGCTGTCTGCACGTCAATCGCTCGAAAGTTAAGCAGAAACATTGATCCCAATTTTCCTATAGAGCCGCTTATCAATCTCTCTACCCCTAACAGTTGTCCTATTTCAATCATGCAAGCTTCATCCGTACAGGCACCGGTCTGCTGAAAGCCCTGTTCACTTAATATCTCCTGCATCTGATCCCGCTCCATCATGCTTGCACCCCCGGTATTAAAAAGCTCTATACGAAGGCGGTCTGCAATAATCTCAGCTTCACCGGCCGAAACACCTTCGGCATTTTTCAAACCGATAACCGCATAATTTCGCTTTTGAACCTGCGACCATGATATCAAAGGTAGACAAACAATAATTAATAAAAGACCGGATAAAAGTTTATTCCCCATAAAGCCCTTATAGTTCATAGTAGAACTCCTCTAATATTATGTTCAAATAAAAAAAACCGAACGAGCAAATCATTAATAATTAGAACTATATAGTAATATAAAATTATATGATAGTAAAGCAAATAATATAATTACCAGAATATTATTCAACCTCATCTTATAACCGGCCAATCGATTTTAACCGGCGTGGTTTATTTGTTTTTTTTCCCATTTGGTGGTATAATTAATAGAGGGGGGAGGGGGACTTTATATTAAGAAAGTGTGTAATAATATGAACATTTCTATTTCATCCTTTATTTCCGGGATAAAAGCCGCTATAACCCGCCATGATATTACTGCCCATGACGTTGCTAATGTTAATACAGCCGGTTATGAGGAGAGTGTTCCGCATCAGGTAGAGACAAAACCAGGAGGAACAAAAATCTCGCACATCAGCAAAACCCCAAATCAAAGTACGGAAACCTCAAATACTGATATGGCAGAGGAAACCAGGGAGCAGATAATTAACAAACGCGCGCTTCAGGCAAATGCACGGGGAATTAAAGTGCAGGATGAGATGTTGGGGGAAGTAATTGATCTTCTTGGGTAGAATTGCTTTAGATTTCACCCTTTTACTTTATTGTTTATAGTGTTTTCCGACTCCCGTTTCCCCGAAATAAGCTCGGGACATGTCACTGGAGTGACAATTTTAATATTCCCCTTTATAAACAACATTAGCAGGCCCGGTCATATAAACGGAGTTGTTTGGTTTACCATCCCATTCAATAGAGAGGTCTCCTCCGAGGAGGTGTACGGTTACTTTATTGTTATGTTTTTTATTTAAAATGCCGGCGACAACAGCGGCACAAGCCCCGGTACCGCATGCCATAGTCTCACCGCATCCACGCTCAAAAACGCGCATTTCTATCTCATCATCCGATAACACTTTAATAAACTCTATATTAGCTTTCTTTGGGAAAAAGGGATGGCTTTCCAGTTTAGGGCCATATCCGAGGACAAGGTCATCGGTCAATTGATCCGCATATATAACGGCATGTGGGTTTCCCATGGATACCGCTGTTATGCGAAATTCCCTGTTTTCAATAGGAATGGGTTCCATAATGACCTGCCCATCCTTTTTTTTTGTCGGGATTTTGCCGGCTTCAAGAACAGGTGCGCCCATGTCAACGCGAATGTTGTCACCGGTCCGTTCGGTTTTAATAATACCTGCCCGGGTTTCAATAGAAAATATTTTCTTCCCGGACAGCCCCATTTCATTGAGGTAAAGTGCAAAGCAGCGAATACCGTTCCCGCACATCTCCGCTTCCCCGCTATCCGAGTTGAAGAAGCTCATTCTGTAATCTGCGCTTTCAGTTTCAGCGGGCAGGATAAAAATTACTCCGTCAGCACCGACGCCTTTACGCCTGTCGCATAAAAGGGGGATTTTATTTACTGCGTTATTATATTCCTCATCCGTCAAACCGTGGGTAACGATAAAATCATTGCCCAGGCCTTCCATTTTTACGAATTTCATGACCCTTACCAACTTTGCACCGAATTCTGCATGATCTTATTAATTATTCTTTCAACAGCTCTCTTTTTACCATCCTCTTCTGTTTCCTTCTCAAAGTCATAGATGCCGTCTTCAGTAATAACGCCTTTATA
>JAUXBV010000150.1 GCA_030619215.1 Fibrobacterota bacterium
CCTTTTTCACGCCCTTTATCAGCTTATCCTCTTTCGCCTCATCAAACTCTTTTACTTTTTCAAAGGGTTTGTCCGGTTCAAATGGTTCTTCTCCCTCTATCTCGCGCATTAAAGCCTCTTGCCTCTTCCTGATAACAGCCTTAATAAGACTCCACAGAATAATAAGCACAATACCAATAGACACAAACACGATCACCATTTTAATACTAAAGAAAGAGGCCTTCTCTTTTTCTTTAACAGGCTCAGGAAGGGGAGCTTTCACAACCGGTTTTTCCTTCTTCGCATTAATCTGTAAATCGGAGTTACCTTTTATAGTAAGTGGTACTGCAGTTGAATCATAGGACATCTCCCATGAGTGAGAGAAGAGAGGCTCTCCTTTTATAAGAACTCTGAAAGGCATCCCTATCTTCTTTGCCACAGCGTCAAAACTGCGTTTCAAATCGATCCTTACAACAATAGCACCTCCGAAACGATCTCTACCGGATTTCGTGATGCGAATCGGCTTGCACCAGAACAGTTGGTGGTCAGCTTTTCTGGTCCTGAGACTGCCGTAATACGGTTCAAGGCTCTTAATTTTCCCGAACCACTTTTGCCGCGAAAGGTTTCTGTGAGGTTTACCAGGTTTTCCGTCACGATCGGCCTCATTGACAACCACTCCTTTTGAATTGGTCCAAATAAGGAATTCTATACCAGGGTAATCATTGAGCATTTTCTCCAAAGGCTCCTTTGCCTGACTGGCATCGTGCCGGGAAACCTCCTGGCCCAAACTGGAAAGAGCCGAATCAAGATCTGAGAAATAGGTTTCAATGTCTGTAACTACCTTCCCGGAACCTGCAAAAACAATTGCAGCGGAAAACAGAGAAAGCAAAATCAATCGGTAGATACAATGAATCCAACTGGCTATTCGTGAAAATGAATTTTTTTTATCCATAATAACTTCTCTTTTTTTATTGTTTGTAGGCTAACCTAACTCTTACTGTTAGGGTGAAGCTCCACGCCCTTACGGACGAGGCATCTTCACTATAATTTTGATAGTATAAAGCGACTTCAATGAAGGATAAAAGACCTTTGATAATAAATATATAATTAGTACAAAACCGAATGAGTTTATTTCAAGGTAATACGCATTGGAATGGATTAATAGATTTCAGATTTTAGAATGTAGATTTAAGATTTTAAATAAAAAAACAAATTATTATAACATCTTTTCTCTGTGTCTCTACCTAAAGGTATAAGAAACACTAAGAAATACCCTGACAGGGCACTGCGTAAATTTCAAAGTGTTTCTTTATGTGCCTCTGTGGCTATTCAATTAACTGCGCATTTGTCAAAAACACGATAAATTTCTTGCCTCCTATTAACACATAATACTATTTAAGTTACTTAATATATAAAAAAAAGTTTCCTACATACAGGGAGGATCGGTATGAAATCCATCATTGTCAACTGCATGGAAGGATTGTCCGCAAGCAGCAGGGAAGAGGAAGACACTGTTTCGAACATCGTTAAACACCAGATTACAGAATTCCTGAAAACAAACAGCGATGCTGCGATCATGTTTAATGAAGTCTCCTCGAAAGGGGATCAATACGTTGACGACTCCCTTAAATTCATTTTCAACAATACCCACTACGGCAAAGAAAATACCGGCCTGCTTCTTACCGGTAAAAGCATGGGCGGCGTTAAAACCTGGTGGATGCTGAAATCCCACTGGAAAAAGCTGAAAGAGTTTAATGCAATATTCCTCCTCACCATCGATCCCCATGGCGTTATTGCAGGCGACGGCAAAGCAGGTACATACGGCAAAAACCATGAGCTCAGTTTTGATAAGCGTTGGAAAGGGCTGCCGAACCTGCAGGCAATAAACCTGTACCAGCACTACGACTGGCCCCACGGCGCTAAAATGGGAAAAATTGACAAAGTTAAGAACGCAAAAAATATAAAGTTTAAAAAAGGCTCCGATCACTTTAACATAATAGATGTTGATTCGGATAAAAGCAAGCCGACAAAAGAGGCAATTATCACCGGACTGAGTTTTTTATCAAATAAAATTTAGAAAAAGAAAAGATGGCCACAGAGTCACAGAGGCACGGAGAATATAATAGTTTATTTTTTTATTAAGAGTTTTACTGAAAGCCTCCATTAAAATCGTTTTGAGGTGCGGGTTCTATTTTATTAAACCCTAAATTCTTGCTCTGTGTCTCTGCGCCTCTGTGGCAGAATAAGTACTTGCCCTACCTAATCAGCATAAGCTTCCTGCTAAATACCTTTCCAGCTGAAAGCTTAAGAAGGTAGACTCCCGGACCTGCATGCCTGCCATTATTATCCCTACCGTCCCAGACAACAACATGCTGACCCGCTGTTTTTTCCGCGGATAAAGTCCTTACCAGTGTGCCGTCCATGCTGAAAATTGCCATGGTAACGTCAGCAGTCTTTGGAAGCGTATAGATTATTTTTGTTGTATTGATAAACGGGTTGGGATGGATAGAAAGATTAAGGTTGTTAAAGTGTTTCGATACGGGAACTATAACAGGAGTTATCGTATCAATAACCAGGCTGTCGGTCATGCTGAATAAAGAAGGGGAAAGGTTTGAACTCACCCGCCAAAAGTATGTATCTATGTCCAGGTCCACCAGAGGTGTATACGTTGTGTCACCAACCGGTGTGGAAATAACCGGAGATGTAAAGGCACTGTTCGTATCAATATTAATAGTATAGGAAGTTGCCCCGGTAACCGGTTTCCATTTGAATGCAGGCCGCCTGTTATTAATAGTTGCCCCATTAAATGCGTAAAGGAGGGGCATTGTATCTGATAAAATAAGGAACGTATCGGGGAGCGAATAAATTGCACTTAAATCGGATTTTACTTTCCAGTAAATCGCACCAACCGGTAAGTCAACGAGAGGTGTATAAACGGTATCCGCTAAAGGGGTAGATATCAGTACGCTTGAAAAATCTCCGTTATCATCGATCAAAATGTGATAGCTGGAAGCACCTGCCACGCTGTACCATTGTAATGTCGGTTGCCTTTCCTGAGTGGGATCAGGCGAATAGGGGATTAACACCGGGGTATTGGGGTCTGTGATAACAAAGGAGCTGATTTCCGAATAGACATTGGGAACAGCCGATACCCGCCAGTAGATTAAGGCAATGGGCAGATCAACCAGGGGAGTATAGGTCGTATCACTTACCGGTGTGGATATCAAAGGATTGGTAAAGGTATTGGTCGTATCGATCTGAATCGTATAAGTAGTTGCCCCTGCGACAAGATACCAGAGAAAGGTTGGCTTCGCATTGGTTGTCGGGCTTTGAATCGGAATAAGTATGGGCCTGACACCTAAAGCAAAATCAGCTGTTTCATTTGGGGACGCAGCAGTTAACCTTACCTCCTGGTTGTCGGATATAAAACCATCCATGGAAGCTGTAACCTCATACCTGACACCACTACCTCCCGATACCTCCAGACTGTCAAATCCGTAGCTCCCACCAGTATCGGTGAGCATGGAATCGATAGGTCCGCCGCCGGTTCTCACACAGGTAACCAGGGCACCCGGAATAAAGACACCGGATAAGGCATTGGTAACAGCTCCGGAAATAGATCCTTCCTGAGCGTGTACAGAAAAGCAGAAAAGACATGCAACAAACAAAGCGCTGAAAATCCTTTTACAACTCATAGTTCCCTCCCTCTTTTATGGTGATAGGGTAAAAAGGTAAACAACATTGTACAATTCGTAATTCGGTTACGGTTAGGAGGCCCGTTTCGTCTGAGGGTTACGTTTTTCGTCTTTTTTTACGTTACCGTTACCTATTAACGATACGGGCATCGTCACCGCTAAACGTTACCATTTCAATTAACGTTTGTCTACTAGAATAATATACTCATTTTTTAATAAAAATTCCTATCTATTAATGATTTCCAGAGTAATATTGCAGCACATTTAAGACATTTATTATACCACAAAAGTGGCAAGGTACCCTAAAGGGGTATTAAAATGCCATAACAGTGGTGCATCATGTGAGAAGCGGTATAATACATGCCCGATTTTCCTATAAGACGGGCGTATATTGGTTTATTCGATTGACATTTATTATTCATTTGATATACTTAAAAGAGTATGCATAGGGGCCGCCTGGAAATGTAATTACTATATACTCAACCTGAACTGGCAACGCTGATGAATACAGTTATGCCAAAGGCGACCGATACATGAGAATATTAGTATAAAATGTCCACTTAAATATTGCTATGAGGGAACAAGTATATGGAACGGCAAAAACCAAAATTTCTTTTATTTTGCATAGTAATAGCGGTATTAGTAAACGTCTATGAATTCTATCTTATTCATCAGTTTCCAAATCTGCCAGGTTTTCGTGATTGGTTTTTACTCAACTATCCATACGAATATTTTTTAAACATAGTAATAGTATCAATACCAGTCTTCTTACTAATATTCTGGTTACTATCATATAGTACCTCTAAATCCAGGTATTACCGTGCTAAACCACAAAAAGTTAATCATTTTGTCGTAAACAGGTACAAGTGGGAAGTGCGTATTTATAAGAGTGGAGAATTTTTTGTCGATGAAACCCCATTTTGTGCAAAACATAATTTGAGACTGATTAATAACGGAACTATGTATGAGTGCCCTAAAAAGGGTAAGAGTAAAGAGCATTGCCCATCCCGTTTCCTGCTAAGGGACTATGAAGAAATTTATAAAAGAGCGTATAGTTATATAGAAAATCAGATTAAATTTCATAAATAAGTCATAGTAACATTCTCAAAGGAAAAAATTGGCAATAGAAAAGATTAAACGAATATTTTAGACTTGGGCAAATTTAAACATACCTTTCTTATAAACCATAGTCCTGTTTTTAATTTTTCTTCTTTCTCCTGCAAAGTAAAGATGTATATTTCTGCAATTTGAAGACTGGATTTAGCCGCTATTCCATAACGATTACCTAGTTAGGGAGGAGATTAAGGATTTTGCGAATATTCATTTCATATCGTCGTAATGACAGCGCACAAACTGCATGTCTCATTTATGAGTATTTAAGAAGGGCGTTTGGAATAGATAATGTTTTTCGTGATGTTGAAAAAATCGGGCCCGGCAGTGACTTCCGAGGTGCTATACGGGAAGCAGTCGTAAATTGTGATGTACTGTTAGTTATCATTGGGCCTGACTGGCTAAAAGTTGAAAAAGAAACATCCTACCCCTATAAAAAATATCGTCGCATCGACCTTTCTACCGACTATGTACGCATGGAAGTACAGATAGGACTGGAAAGCGACCGTATACAAGTAATACCTGTATGTATTAAAGGTGCGAAAATGCCGCAAGCTGAGAACCTGCCAAAGGTTCTCAAACAACTAGCATATAAAAATGCAGTCTTTATCAAATCGTTGCATAAAGATACAATCCGGTTGATTGATTCTCTAGCACATATACCGACATTGGAGCCACAAACAATAAATAATAGCCAAAGCAAAAAAGGAAGAGTATTATCAGGAGCATGGGGCAGACGAAATGTTTCATTTACTATAGATAAGTATGATGGAGACGTAAACAAGCTGATGGCACTGGTAACAAAACTGACTGAAATCGGTGTGAACGATATGCATATCAGGGATCTGAGGCTGGGAAGCATTATAATTATTCTTGTAATGCATTCCAAAGCAGCGACTCATTTAGTGAAAGTTTTCAGGAGGACACCGGAAGATTTTTCTAAAATCGGAGTAGTAACTGTTGCCATACAAAGTTTACTTCATAATCCATTAACATTAAAAGGCCTATTAAATCTTCGTGGGGTGGATTGGCGCGGTGAAGATATAAGTAAAATCGAATTAAACAGGGTAGATTTACAAAAATCGAATCTTAGCGGGATCAATCTGGAGAGTGCATTGCTCAATGGAGCTAATCTGAATATGGTCAACTTGAGAAGGGCTACGCTCCGTTATACAGATATGCAAAAGGCAAATCTGGAAAGTGCAAATCTGAGCGTAGCAGATATGAAGGGTTCTGACCTTTATAAGGTAAATTTGGACCAGGCCGATATGAGAGGAGCAATTTTAGAATATGCAAAATTAGGATATTCAAGCTTGAAACAGGCAAATCTAAGCAACGCTTCCATGAAATCAGCCCACTTGCGCAAAGCCGATCTGAAGGCTGCGGATTTGTCCGAAGCGAATTTAGAAGATGCCTTTTTATTCGAAGCTGACCTCACAGGTGCTGTTCTAAGAAAAGCTGATCTGCGGAACGCTAATCTTGGATCAGCACGCATAGAAAATGCAGATTTGAGAGGAGCCAACTTATATGATGCCGATTTACGCTGGACAAACCTTGAGAAAGCGATTTTCGATGAGGAGACAACTCTTTATAACGGAGAAAAGTATAAGGCAGGTATTGATTGGAAGAAAATAAGGGAGGGGATGATGAAGAGAATGATCTCGAAAATGGAAGTTCGCTCACAATAACAGCAGGCAAAGTTAAAGCTGCCTTAAGCTATTATATCTCTTGCCCTTTGGAATTTTATTCAATTCCTTAAACCCCTGAATTAACAAGCCTTACAGCCCGGTTACTTTGCAAAAAGATAAAATGCAAAACCCCGAATACCCCTAAGTAAGCCTTTCTCAAGCTGGGGAACGGAAAAAAAATAGACATATTGATAGTATAAGTGGCATTTAGTATATACATTATATGGATAAATGGGAAAAAGTCACAAGACTCCACCGCCTTCTGAAAAACAGGAGATATCCGGTTACATTGCCGGATGTCATTGAAGAACTGGAATGCTCGCAAGCCACCTTTTACAGAATTCAGAGTTTTTATAAAAACATACTCGGCGCGCCCATCTTATACGATAAAAAATATAAAGGCTATGCACTGGATGAGTCAGCGAAAGAAAAATTTGAGCTTCCCGGCCTGTGGTTCACCTCGGATGAGCTGGAAGCCCTGATCTGTTTTGAACATATAATAGACGGCCTGCAACCGGGTTTCCTGTCCGACTCAATAGCTTCTCTGAAGCCGCTAATCAAAAAACTCCTCAGCGCACAGCATATTTCCGTTGAAAGATGGAAAGAGCGTATAAAAATACTCTCGATCGGGTTTCGGTCAGTTAATAAAACCGTTTTCAAGATGATCTCAGAGGCACTGCTACATAAGAAACAGATACTGATAAACTATGAATCGCTGTATAAGCAGGAACAGACACAGCGCACTATTTCTACGCAAACACTACTGCACTACCGGGACAACTGGTATGTTGACGCATGGTGCCATACGAGAAATGAGCTGAGGACATTCTCCATAAACCGTATGACCAGTGCGGAAATACTAAAAACAAGAGCAAAAAGCATCCCCGGAAAAGTGCTCGAATCCCATTTCGCCGATGCTTACGGAATATTCTCCGGCAAATCGGAAAATATCGCGGAAATAAAATTCACCGGCATCGCAGCCAAAGCAGTAGCCCAGGAAATATGGCACCCGTTTCAAC
>JAUXBV010000058.1 GCA_030619215.1 Fibrobacterota bacterium
AGACTCACCTGTAGAAAACACATTAAATGACGCAGAGAGAGATTCGATCCAGCAGGACTCCATTCAAAAATCCGAACGACGCGACCTGTATCTTAAAACCAATACTTATTATCGTAAAATTTATCAGCAGTATCCTGAGACGATAGACTCGTTATATGATCCACTTGTATTACACCCTTTCCAGATATTCCAGTCAGACGGGATGAACCTTTTTGAGATCATACATTCGCATCCATCGTTTATAACGGTGCCCATAACATTAGCATCGAACCTAAACCGTTTCCTTTATTATGGACTCCCTGCTGAGCACGTTTCAATTTACCCCGACTACAGCTTGTTTGAGCGTTATATTGATCCTACAGTGGGCCATAACCTCTATTCTGCTGCAGAAACGAAGAACATTCATTTCACTGCACCCGGAAATATATTCTATACCCTTCAACCGTCGGATTTAACTAAAGGGGAAACAAGTATACTCTGGGAAAGCGGCGCCTTTAAGGAAAACACATTAAATATCAGATTCGCACGGCCTTTTGCTAAGAACTTTCAAGTTGGAATTTTCTCCAATTACCAGCATTTTAAAAGGGATGAGTATTTCCATGGATCTGGAATCTACAGCTTCTACAGGCCAATATACGAACAAATAGGGCTTGACCCATCTTATGTATCAGGCAGTGGGACAAACCCGCTTACCAATGAACATGTATCTTCTGTTAATATGTCATGGAAAGCAAAGAGTGGTACGGAAACGAGGTTGTCATATAAATACGCTGACCTGCATAACGACCTGGCAGCAGAATATTTTAATATTGGAGACACAGTTACTAACATACCGGACACTTTCTGGCTCGCATGGGAAAAGAGGTCTCACTATGGCCACTCTGTCTGCGCAACGGTAAACTCATTTCCTGTTACTAAAAAATTAAAAATAAACGCTGAGGCTGTTTTACAAAAAAATGTAAATAGAATAACACCCCTCTCTACGGAATATGATATTAGGCGTGGAGAAAATCTGCTGACCGGCGGAGCATTAAATTCATTTTATTTGATTGGAAAAAACGACACTGTCTCGATACAATTCAGCACGCAAAGGGACGAACGGTTTCGTTATGATAAATCGAAATGGGTTACTCACTACACCAGATCTGCAGTTAAATATATTAACAATTACAGTGTAAGAAATTTTAACGGATTTTTTAATGGCTCTTTGGGATATGCTTTTGTAAAGCTCAATGACATGCTGGAATATATCCCCTTAGGTAAAATTTCGCTGTCCGGTACTATTGCCAATCAGAACCTTCGAATATTTGCTTTACAAGATATATTGAATCCAATAGTACCTTACGACACACTATTTCCTATACGCCCGGGAAACCTGACCAACCGCTATCAATCCATAGGTGCGGAGGGATTCTTTCGATATAAAAAGGCCGGCCTGATCCTTGGTACCTGCCTGGTTTTTAACGTTGATAGCAGCTCTGTAAAAAAAGCCTGGCCAAATGGCGTTCCCCCATATAAAGAGCCAAACCGGGTCTTTATGGTTACGCCACTGTTCGGAAGGTGGCATGGGTTATCTCTCTCATCGCAATGGTTATTCTCCGAAAAAAAACCCTATATAAAATCGAAAAATAATCTCTCTTACCATATCAACCGCAAAGGAAAAACAACGCACCTGTTCTTTGACCTTGGATTTGATTACTGGAGTGAGCGGGATTCAATATCCTTAATTTATGCAGGCATTGACACATGGCACAGGCCCATCCTTGATCTTCATCTGAAAACAGCAGTACAGGTAAAAACCTTCCGCATTTTCTACAAAGTTGACAATCTATTCAACGGCAACTTCGCTTATGTGCCCGGTTATTATATGCCCGGGCTCATATTCAGGTGGGGTTTTAATTGGTTGATTCAGGGTTGATATTCATTAGATCTTTTTGTAAAATAAAAAATACCCCTACTCTTTATAATTAAAAAGAATAGGGGTATACATTACTATCTATCTATCAATTTTATTAATTTAAGCTTTACTTAACCCTCACAATCTCAATTCTTCTGTTCTTACCCCGGCCTGCAGCAGTACGGTTATCGGCAATTGGGCTGCTGGGGCCGAATCCGACAGAGCGAATCCTTCTCGACTCCATGCCTTTCTGAACAAGATATTTCTTTACCGCATCCGCTCTTCTTTGAGACAGGCGCATGTTGTTTTGATATTTTCCAACACTGTCCGTATGGCCTCGAACTTCTATCTCAATATCAGGAAATTTCTGCATTTCTTTGATAATCGGCTCAAGGTATCGATACGAAGAATAGGTCAGGTTCGAGCTGCCGCTGGCAAAGTTGACCCCTTCAAGAATCTGATGTTTCGGCATATCAGATTTCTCTGCCTTTTTCTTTTCATCCGGGCAGCCGTCTTCATCATCAATTCCATTCATTGTCTCCGGCTTATCGGGACACTTATCCTTCAGGTCGGGTATGCCGTCTTTATCGTTATCCGGATCCGGACAGCCGTCATTGTCTTCAAAGCCGTCGATATCTTCAGGCTCATTGATACACTTGTCAACTGAATCAGGGACGCCATCCTTGTCATTGTCACCATCCGGGCAGCCGTCTTCATCTTCTATACCGTCAAAATCCTCGGCAAGATCAGGACACTTATCATTCACGTCGAGAATACCGTCTTTATCGTTATCAGGATCGGGACAACCGTCTTCATCTTCAAAGCCGTCCATATCTTCTGCCTTATTAGGACACTTGTCCTTAACATCATCAATGCCGTCTCTGTCATTGTCAACATCCGGACATCCGTCACTGTCCTCAAAGCGGTCAATGTCTTCAGGATCCTTAGGACAGCGATCTATATCATTTTTAACACCATCCTTATCATCATCCTGAGGTGTCAGGTACCCGTTCCACCCCATGGTAAATTGAAATCCAAACTTCGGGGCGGTATAGGTTTTATAGTCCCAACCCTCTAAAGGAGCGTGATCAGGGCTCCAACTCTCCTGATGTTCACGCGATAATAATGTAAAATCGCCTGCGAATTGTATATATAGACCAGCCGGGATATTCAACCGAAGTCCAGGCGACAGCATCAGCGGGTCACTTCCTATTTCAAACTTTTTAGTGAAGTTCTCCCATCTTGACAGGCCTGCAAAATCGATAAAGATTGACAATACGTCAACAGGAGTATAGGTCATTGCAATATTGGCAACAACAAGATTTCTCCGATTTGCATCAAAAGAGAAAATTCCCCCCAGGTTTACATCTATTTCAAACTGGAACTCCTTAACGGCGCTTCCAATATCAAAAGTCCATACCATCATGGGTTTGAAGGTTCCCGTTGAAGCTGTATAAAAACGCCCCTGCATATTGTCATCATCAGCTAAATAGCATGAGTGCCTGGGGAATATCCCGCCATCCTTACCACCTGTTGGAATGGTAAAACCAAGAAAGTATGATTGATAAAAGACCCTGCGTTTTCGCGGAGGAGGATAGAGCATTTTTACAGAAAGAGACAGGTCTCCTATTCCACCGTCTTTTTGCACATCGCCAAGGCCTGTTTTATCATAGTAGATGGGAAGGCATGCTGCAAGATCTAGAAAAGAAGCAGTGCCTAATCCCAGTTTAAGCGTTGCATTCATGATCCTGGCATACTCGCTGTCAGTGGTATCACCATTTTTCACGGCATCCTGAATAAATTCGCCGTCCTGTGCATAATTGATACCAATGCCAACATCCATAGTTGCCCGGCCATAAGTTTTTCCTGATAATGTGCGAACAACTCCCTTGTGCCCTTCAGTGTTAATTGCAGCGAGACATCCAAAACTGATAAGGACTATCAAACCGAATATTCTTCCGATGTACTTTGCCATAATTGAATATCCTCCTTCTTTATTCTTTAGTCAATTCGATGTAATTCCACTCTACGGTTCATAGCACGACCGTCCGCTGTTTTATTATCGGCAATCGGCTCATCTTCGCCCATACCTTTAGGAACAAGACGGTCCGGTGAGATTCCTTTATTAATCAGATAATCGGTAACAGCCTGTGCTCTTTTACCAGAGAGACGCTTATTAAAAATTCTTGAGCCAATATTATCCGTGTGACCTCTGATTTCGACTTTTATCTCCGGCCACTCCACTAACGACGCATAAACCTGATCAAGAATTATATATGAATCATTTGTCAGTATCGCTTTATTAAACTCAAAATTGACTCCACGCAAAATAACGCGGCCCCGTTTAATCTCCTTTGCCTTTGGTTTTCCAACAGCCTTATCCGGGCAGCCGTCTTCATCTTCAAAAGCATTGAACGTCTCCGGCTCATCCGGACATTTATCAACGGAATCCGGGATTCCATCAAGGTCGTTATCATAATCCGGGCAGCCATCGGTATCTTCATAGCCATCTTTGTCCTCTGCTTTATCCGGGCATTGATCCAGAGAATCCAGGATACCGTCTCCATCATTATCAGTATCCGGGCAGCCGTCATCATCTTCAAATCCGTCACGGTCTTCAGGAACATTCGGGCACTTATCATTTACATCCAGGATACCGTCCTTATCGTTATCAAAATCAGGACAACCGTCTTCGTCTTCAAAATCATCAATATCTTCTTTCTCATTGGGACACTTATCTAAACTGTCGGGTATACCGTCACCGTCATTATCCGTTTCCGGGCAACCGTCCCCATCTTCAAATCCGTCAAAATCTTCCGGGTCATCCGGGCATCGGTCATCATTATCTTTGATACCGTCTCTGTCTCTATCCTGTGGTGTTACAAAGCCGCACCACCCGAGTATGCCGGCGAAACGGAATTGCGGCTCTATTTCTGTTGTCATAAACAAAGTTGTGGCAGTATCATTATCATTCACGAAGTATTCTAAATGTGTATCCTTCGAAGTTAAGCTTATATCCAATCCGAGAGATAGGAAAAAACCGCCGGGAGGCGTCAGGGTAATTCCGGGAGAAAGGCGCAGCGGATCATCACCGATCTTAAATCCCCTGTCAACATTACTCAATCTTGTTTCTCCGATGAATTCTGTAAATAGTGTTATCCAGTTAATGGGTCTGAATGTCAGGCCGGTATTCAGCTTGAAAACGTGATCGAGGTCGCCCTGAGTCCATCGAACACCGTAATTAATATGCCATTCTACCGGCGCACCTCCGAGTAGTTCATCAAAATCAAACGTCCAGAGCATCAACATGTCAAATTCAGGTTTTTCAGATGTATAATACTTGTTGACAATCTGCGTACTGTCTTTAAGGAAATAGTAGGTGTGCCTGGGGAAATAACCGTCTTCAGTATCACCAGTCGGAACAGAAAGGGCGCCGTAATAGGCCATCTCAAAAAACCTCCTGTGAGGATAGGGCGGATACTGGAATTTCAATGACAACTCTAAATCGCCAATAGCTCCTATTGAGCTTCCTCCAAAAGATTGCTCGCTGGAAATTTCTTCAAGGTAAAGGGGAAGCATCGCTGCAAAATCCAGGTAGCGTGTAATACCATAACCCAGGCTAAAGTTTAAAGCAGACATCATGTAAGTAGGATTATAATCTTGCCCCCATGTGCTTCCGGTATTTGTATCTATAACAGATATGATAAAATCTTCATGACGGCTCCAATTACCATACGCTGCAATTGAAAGGCGCCCCATACCCAGGGTTTTTGCAGATTGGCAATGTAATATACCCGTCTGGCCATATTTATTAATTAATGGAGTATCATATTGAAGGGCATAAAGATTAAATAATATCGAGAGACCTAATATAGCGCTTAAAGCAAAAATTATTCGTCTACTCATTCTTTTCTTTCCTCCCTACGAAAAATTAGTCTTGAAATATATTGTGTAATATATAAAAATGTATAGTAGTACTATTAATATAATTGTAAATAATTGTAAAAATTATTACTGCAATCAATTACCAAAATAATCTATTGAAAAGTTGTATGCCAAAGGCATTATAAATAAATATGAAAATTTTTGAAAAATTATAATAAATATGATAAGAGATTTTATATAGTTATGCCTATACCAATAGAATTGAAAGAAAAAATAAAGCGGATTTCAAACCTTCCGACCCTCACCAAAAGCGCTTCTACTATTATGAACCGAATAAATAATCCCAAAACATCATCGAGAGACCTTGCGTCTGTTGTAAACCAGGATGTAGCGCTATCCGCAAAAATCCTACGGTTAGCTAACAGTGCATTTTATGGTATACCCCGTACAATAAACAATGTTAATGAAGCTATCGTAATTTTAGGATTCAAAGTGATATATACAATTGTGTTAAGCCTCACCGTGTTTGACATGTTTCCGGACAGTAGCCTTTCTTTGCATTTTGATCGTAAAAAATTCTGGAAACATTGCGTTATATGCGGTTTACTCTCAAAGGTAATTGCACAAAAAATAAAAAACAGGAAAATTGAACCGGAGGACTCTTTTTGTGCGGGACTCCTTCATGATATAGGAAAAATTGTCATGGAACAATATTTACATGATGATATGCATAAGGTTATTGATTATTGCTTAAAAAGTGGGAAATCTTTTTATCAATCGGAAAAAGAGTTGTTAGGTTATACACATGCCGATGTCACGAAACTGCTGATATCAAGATGGAATCTTCCGGATATGCTTTACTACCCGCTCGTCTTTCATCATTCCCCGGAACAATCACTATCTGATAAAACAAAACAAAATATCAGCTCCCCCGAAATTAATGCGAGTATATGCCATATTGCAGATTATTTATGCTATAGTGATGAAATGCCGGACAATGAGCCTGATTTTGCTCAACCTCGTTTAGAGCCGGCGAGTTTAAGGATAATAGGGTTTACAGAAAGGCAGCTTGAGTTATTAAAGGACCGGATACCGGAAGTATTGGAAAATATAGAAAGTTATAATATTCTTTTTACCTGAAATAATGATTGACATTAATAGTGAGTTAAGCGGCAGGGCATATTTGATATGACCTGTCCGCTTCTATTCAATATTATCCTAATACTTTAGGATAATGTAAATATTTATATGTTACAAAACGCCAGGTATTTTTTTCTTATACAGGTTCATAGGCAACAAGGGCCTGGTCTTTCTTAATATTTTCACCGTCTTTTACAAGAAATTCCAGAATCCTGCAATCCTCTATTGCCTGGATCTCATTAAATAATTTCATTGCTTCTACCATGCATACTTTTTCACCCTTTTTAACGCTCTCCCCGATTTTAACAAGCGGTGGTTTCCCCGGGCCTGCTGAGGAATAAAACGTCCCGACAAGCGGGGCATTAATCGTATGCGGGAATGCAGGTTCCTCTTTAGTGCTTTCACCTTTCGCCTTCGAAGCCTTTTTGACCTCAGTTTCTTTCTTATCTTTCTGTAAAGGCCCACCTTCAAGTTTGGCAACTTCGCCAGTGTCTTTAGCGGCCTCTGGCTCTTCCGTTAAATCCATCTTTACAGTATCGGAAACCTCGCCGGTTTTACCATTAGAACGTATTGAAAGGGTAAAATCGCCTTTGCTGATATTTATCTGATCAATCTTCAGGTTCGCCGCCTGGCGCAGGAGATGTCCGAAGCCCCGGTAATCTTCAAGATGCATCAACTGACCCGGGGCTTTTTCAGAGTCGGCTTCTTCGGGTTCCTGCCCCTCTTTGTCAACTTTCTCCTCTTTTTGTGCTTTAAGCTCCAGATCAGCAGGAATCTCAGGCCGCTCATCCGGATGAAGTTTGCGCCAATTAAAATACTCATGTGCCGGTTCCGGTAATATACAGAAAGAAATGATATCTTCTTCATTTTCAATCAGGTCAGCATCCAGGCCGTCCGTTGCGCGGGGCAGCATGGGCTTTATCTTATCAGCCGGCCTGTACTTTATGGGTTTCTCCTTCCCAAGAATCATCTTGATGAACTTTGGATCTATCGGGGCCGGTGAGCGGCCGTACATCCCCTTTACATAATCTTTCACCTCGTTGGGGATAATTTTATACCTCTCTCCGGAGAGCACATTCATTACAGCCTGAGTACCGACTATCTGGCTTGTCGGAGTAACAAGCGGCGGATAACCGAGGTCTTTGCGTACCTTTACCACCTCATCTTGTGCCTCCGGTAGTTTGTCAAGTGCTCCCTGCATATCGAGCTGCAACCTAAAGTTTGAGATCATACCGCCGGGGATCTGATGAATAAGGATACCGGGATCCATAATTGAATCGGGCGCGCTCTTCAGTCTTCGTTTGGGAACCAGTCCTGTAAAGTATTTGGAAACTTTCATCAAGGCGTCCATATCAAGATCCGCCGAATAATTCGTTTCGCTGAAAATGGCAGCCAGTGTCTCTACCGGCGGTTGTGAAGAAAAACCTGCCATGGCTGAAATAGCGCAGTCAATGGCACCGGCACCGGCCCGAACGCCCTCTACATAGGTTGCCGTGCTCATGCCACTTGTCGCATGGCAATGGAGCTGAATGGGAATGCTCACCTGCTCCACCAATGCTCTCACCAATTTTTCCGCTCCGATAGGAGTCAATATCCCGGCCATATCCTTTATACACAGTGAGTCGATACCGATGGCAACCTGCTCCTTTGCATACTTCACATATTTTTCTACCGTGTGAACAGGTGAAATGGTATAGGCGAGCGTTCCCTGAGCGTGCCCACCATGCCGTTTTACCGCTTTGATTGCAGACGCAAGGTTTCTGGTATCATTCAAAGCGTCAAAAATACGGAAAATGTCAATACCATTCTCACAGGCTAAAGCGACAAACTTGTCAACAACATCATCGGAATAATTACGATACCCCACCAGGTTCTGCCCACGCAAAAGCATCTGCAGCGGGGTGTTTTTTGCTTTAGCCTTAACCGCTCTTAAGCGCTCCCACGGATTTTCACGAAGAAAACGCAGGCATACATCAAAAGTTGCTCCTCCCCACATCTCCAGGGAATAATAACCGACATTATCTATAACGTCAATTATCTCCAAAATATCTTGTGTACGCATTCGCGTAGCCCAGAGGGATTGATGTGCATCGCGAAGCGTTGTATCGGTGATCCGCAAAGGAATCTTATGCAGCTGATCTTCCCTGGTTTTGAGATCTGATGTCTTTTTTGACTTTTTATCTTTTTTCAATTTCATACTCTTCTACCGCCTTATCTTTACACATTTGTCATTTGTTAAACTTTCCGATTTTTGAATATTTTTCAAACCTTTTATTAATGAGCTTCGATGTGGAATATTTTTTCAGACGCTTTAAATGTTTCTGAAGGACTCTCTTAATTCTAACTGCCACTGCCTCGGGGTCATTATGCGCCCCGCCGACAGGCTCCTCAATAATTTCATCAACGACACCCAGTTCCTTCAGTGACGGTGCTGTTAACTTAAGGGCATCTGCTGCATCCGGTGAATGTGCCGCATCGCGCCACAGAATAGCGGCACAACCCTCCGGTGAAATAACCGAATATATCGAGTGTGACAACATGAGAATAACATCCCCGGCACCGATACCGATGGCACCGCCGCTGCCCCCTTCTCCGGTAACCACACTTATAAAGGGTACGGTAAGCCGGGCCATCTCGGTAAGGTTACGCGCAATAGCCTCAGCCTGGCCTCGTTCTTCCGCGTCCTGTCCCGGATAGGCGCCCTGGGTATCAATAAAAGTGATGACGGGAACATTATATTTTTCCGCCAGTTTCATTAGCCGCAACGCTTTTCGATAACCTTCCGGTTTTGCCATGCCAAAGTTGCACGTCTGCTTTTCCTCCAAACTCTTTCCTTTATCGTGTCCAATGATCATAACGCCCTGCTTGCCAAGCTTTGCAAATCCTCCTATCAGGGCGCGGTCATCAGAGAATCGCCGATCTCCATGCAGCTCAATAAAATCAGGAAATATCATTTGTATATAATCTCTCAATATTGGCCTCTGCGGATGACGGGCTATCTGAACCGTCTGCCATGGAGTTAAATTAGAATATATCTCTTCACGGCGGCTGCTCAGTTTCTCTTCGAGCTCGTTTATCTGCTCGCTTAATGCTCCCCCATTATCTTGTTGAAGCTCCTTCAGCTTATTTAACATTTTCTCCA
Source organism: Fibrobacterota bacterium (assembly GCA_030619215.1). Classification (GTDB taxonomy): domain Bacteria; phylum Fibrobacterota; class Chitinivibrionia; order Chitinivibrionales; family JANQEN01; genus JAUXBV01. The sequence goes on from JAUXBV010000058.1 coordinate 10,065, forward strand.
TTTCATCTATTGGGGCTTCAAAATCCAGTTTTACTTTCATAACAAAACCTTTTTTTCTAAATCAACGATTATAAAATAAAAGAATTTTACTAATTATTGTTTTCATTTCACTGCGCTGGGCAATATAATCTATAAAACCATGTTCTAACAGATACTCAGCTGTCTGAAAATTATCAGGCAGTTTCTGCTTTATTGTCTGCTCAATTACCCGCCTCCCTGCGAAACCGATCAATGCCCCGGGTTCTGCGATATTGACATCACCAACCATTGCATAGGAAGCTGAGACACCGCCTGTGGTCGGATCCGTTAAAACAGACAGGTAGGGTATATTCCTGGTATTTAACCTTGCTATACAGGAGCAGGTCTTTGCCATCTGCATGAGGGAGAGAATTCCCTCGTGCATACGGGCGCCGCCTGAGGCTGAAAACAGGATAAGAGGTAACCGGTGGTCGTATGCATAATTGGCAGCATGAAGAATTTTTTCTCCTGTCCCGGAGCCAAGGCTGCCGCCAAGA
>JAUXBV010000222.1 GCA_030619215.1 Fibrobacterota bacterium
AAACAGGTTACCGCAGATAAAATTAACAGCTTTTTCAAGCCTATTGACAATCTTCTCAATGCACTTGGGGCAACTTTGAAGCCAACTCAAACGGGTCACGGCAGCACCAATCAGATACAGGCTTTAACTGACAATATATATAAAGCAATTGTTGATTCAAGAAGCTCTATGACTGACGAAATTGCAGCACTTTCGCAGGATATAATCAAAAATGTGGAGAGTAAAAAAGGATATAGTATTGGCAATATTAATGCCGCTATAAAGAGGCTTATTGATATTGTCAACTCACTTAATAATAAACTTTCACCTTTACTCACCTCAGAAAAAGCTCCTATTGAAAATGCGTTTCGAGATATTCTGCAGCATTTCAACACAGCATCCGCTCACTGGTCTAAAGAAAGCACTACTGCCCTATCCAATATGGAACAGCACTTTACGAATATTGTACAGGAGCTTAAAGAGAGTTTTTCTCAATCCATTATACAGCAGTCAACAGCGCAGAAAGATATCAAAGGCCGGCTGGACTCATTTCTCTTTAAAACTGTGCAGAGTTCAGTTTCTGAGACAGTTGATACTGTCAGGCAATTAACTTCACAGATTTCGAATCATTTCAAATCACCCCGGTTTTCTTCCCTTGAAAACCTGCAGCAACAATTGCAGTCTACATTTAAAACAGTTGAATCCTCCATGAAAAGTATGATGATTAACCTGCGAAATACTATTTCCGGTGCTGAAGAAAAATTTATTAACAGTATACATGAGCTTCAAAAAGGTGAAAGCAGCCAGGCAACAGTGTCTAAAAATATACAATCCATTGCGAACCGCCTTTCCTACGATATTTCCCGCATCCTTGACAACACTCTTAAGGAAATGTTGATGCTTCTTGAAAAAATGGCAAAGGAAGTTGAAAAAAATCCGGAACACCTTTTACGCCAACTCAACAATACTGTGATTCAGACAAAACAGGAGATTGACCAGCTTATTAGAACGATAAATAGACAGATTGTAAATCTATCCTCGCGTGCGGAAAGGGCTTTTGATACGACTCTACCAGATGGAATACGCCGGCAGGTGGAGACAGCTCTTTCCCAGCTTGAAACATTGCAGCTTCTGGCAAAACCAACACCAACAAGCGAAGGACAGCAGCAGATACTCTCTTTACCTATGAAAATTGGCGATGAATGGACTGATGTCAATATCCTGCTGATAAAGAAAAGGGATAAAAGGAAAAGTAAGATCAGCAGCGACAAGTTTGCGGTACGTATGTATGTATCCCCTTCCCAATGCGGCCCCATTATTGTAAACATGGATTATCATGTTAAACACAAACTGACGGTCAGAATCGAGTTCGAGAAGAATGACGCCCGTAACTGGTTCAATAAATATAAAGAACAGCTTATTACTGCACTTAGGGAAAGCGGGATGTCGCTAGTTGCCTTATCATTGGAATCAGCACCTCGCAAAGAACCAGCCAAAAAAATAGAGCAGCCAACATTACCTGTCATAAAAGGTAAAAGAAGGTCGAAAATCGATATTAGTATTTAGTACCTTAGAAATAATTTTCTGCGTTTTTTTACCCTGAAGGGCATAAGAGCTACTAAGAAATACCCTAAAGGGCACTTTGTATATTTCTAAGTATCTCTTTATGGCAGAAAATTATTTCGTGAAGGTACTTATCCAGTTTATCTGGGTTAGGATTTTATAAAATACCCAAGTGTCCTAAAAGTATTATTCTCATTTTTTATAACCACTTTTCAATTTATATTCCTAACTTATAAAAATTGTGTCTATCAATTATTAACACACATACTCTTATTTGTATTACTCCTCACAGTGAAAAAGGATTGCTTTTTAAATACAAACAAATAATTGAAAGGAGACTTAATAATGTCCTTACGTATCTGCTCTTACAATATCGAATGGTTCAACCACCTGTTTAACAAGGATAATACTCTTAAAGACGGCAATGACGAAAAAAAAAGAATAGCAGCAATCTCTAAGGTTTTAAAACAGGTAGATCCTGATTTGCTGGGAATTATCGAAGGCCCTAATACAACGGTCGATGGCCTGCAGTCTACTGTTGTAAAGCTGGAGAATTTTGTACAGAGCGAGAATCTGCCCATCAATAAAGCGATGACCGGGTTCATTTCGCCGGGAACCCAGGAGATAGCCATTCTTTACAATCCGGGCAAACTCACCATTGAGCACGCACCGGGCGGCAAGGCTGATTCAAAAGGTAACCCCCCATTCAACGGGCAGTTTTTCCATGACACCGACAATGATCGTATAAAGGAAGTTTACAAACATTACAGGCCGCCACTGGAAGCGCTTGTAAAGGTCAACAATACTAATAAAGAATTTAAAGTGCTTGTCGCGCATACCAAGTCAAAAGGCATTTTCAGCAGTGTGGACATGCTTCACTGGGAAAGGGAGAATCATAGAAACCGCCTCAAGCTTTTTGCGGAATGCGAATGGATCCGCAGAAGAGTAGAAGAATGGCTAAAAGAAGAAAGCAAGGTTGTGGTCATGGGTGATTTTAATGACGGTCCCGGGATGGATTTTTATGAAATGAAATACGGCCGCAGTGCAGTTGAGACGGTTATGGGCGATATTTTCAATCCTGCTCAGATATTGAACAGCTTTAGCGGAAAGCCAAAATGGACGTACCATGGGTGGAAACCGTCTACTGTTCGTTTCGAGGACCGTATGACCGGAACATTTGTCACTGTTCTGCTGGACTATATTTTAACATCACAAAACCTGGAGGTCGTCGAAGGCTCCTATAAAATCTGGAATCCTTTTGACAACGAAGAGGCGGAGCCGCTAAAAAAAGATCTGATGAAAGCTTCCGACCATTTTCCGGTATCTGTGGATTTGGATTTGTAATGTAATTTTAATAATATATGATATTGGGTTAATTATTCTTCTTTACTACCGGTACTATCGGCAGTGTCGGCAGTGTCGGTACTATCCATATCCTTGTGGAGTACCTTATTTAAAGCTGCGATATAAGCCTCTTTCGGCTGTACACCCAGTATTCTTTGGACAACAATTTTATTCTTTATTATAAAAACAGAGGGAATCGAAGCAACGCGGAAGTAAGATGCGAGGCTTCGGTTTCTATCTACATTGATCTTAATAACTTTAATTTCACCTTTATATTCATCTTTTATCTGATTGATAATAGGCGTTAATATTTTACATGGCCCGCACCATACTGCCCAGAATTCAGTAAGCACCGGTATCTTTGAGTGAATTATTTCCTGAACATAATATTGCGAGGAATCCGAAAGTGCCGCACTCTTATTACTTTTCCCACTTGTCTGTGAGAAAGAGGTAAAAGCGGTAAAACCTATTAAGTAAAAAAGTAAGAGGAACAACTTGCCTGTTGTTAATTTGTCCTTTAAAAGCTGGTGACATATACGATTTTTAATTCCCTGCTCCATCCCATTCTCTCTTCAGTTACATAATCGGCAAGTTTCTGTAAAAATATGTCTTTTGCGTCAAGCTCAATATAGAACGTAGGAACGAACGCCCACCTTATTCCAATATTAAATATACCTTTTAGAGGGTTGGCATAGTGATCCGACCCCCTGTCTTTCTGATTCAGGGCGCAATCATATTCAAACGCAATGGCAAGCTCCTCATTTATCCCGAAATCCAGTCCAACATAACAGTTCGGCCACTTGACATTTCTAATATCTTCCCAGGTAAAGTTTACCGCGCCATGCAGGCCCAGTTGCATTTTTCGAAAAAGGAGATAGTTCTTACTCAATGCAAGGAATAGTCCCTGTGATTTATAAACGTAGCCGGTATAGTTTTCAGGTTCAATACCTCCGTATCCCTGATGATCATATCCGATGGCTATACCCGGTATAAAGTAGGACTCTTCAAAAATGCGGTATTTGATTAAAGCGCCGGGATAGGGATTTCCCTTTACTCTTCCCCTTCCGACAATCCCATCACCGCCATAACTTACACCAATATTGAGGCGGTCGGTTATACCAACAGTGACACTCATCAGGAGGCCGCAACCGCTGATATCCTCATCTCCGCTTGGATAAATACGCGTTTCAAAATCGAAATGCGCCCGCGGAAGAATACCTGCCGTATGTGCATCAATAAGGCGTCGCGGCTGAATCATTCCCTCCTCTGCGGGTTCCTCTTCCTGGGCAACGGTACTAATCCAAAAGAATAATAGTGATACGGGAATAATTAACAAATGCAAATATCTCTTTCGGTATCTCACTTATTCTCCTTCTTTTTTTTCAATTTCCGGAGGTAATTTTTCCTGCGGATATCGTTTTTTTTCCGGTCATGCTGATAATGCGTAACGGAAAAATCATGCGCGCCTGATCCATCCCATTTAGCGACAAAGTACAACTCCCTGGTTTCCATTGGGGAAATAGCTGCCGCCAGCGCACCCTTACCCGACGAGCAGATCGGTCCCGGTGGAAGCCCCACATGTACACGGGTGTTATACGGTGAAAGGTTCTTCAGCTCGGAAACGCGCAACGGCCCTGAAAATTTCTTCAACGCATAGCGTACAGTTGGATCGGCGCCAAGCTGTATGTTCAATCTAAGCCTGTTGTGAAAAACACCTGAAATGCGGGTACGCTCCTCAGGAAGCGTTGCTTCCTTTTCAATAATCGAAGCTAAAGTGGCTATCTCTGCCCGGGTAAATTTCCTGCTCAATTCCGTTTGCGGGATTGAATTGTATTCCTCCATAAACTGCCTGACCATACGCGCAATAATCTCTTCTGATTTTGCTTCAGGTCTGAATCGGTATGTATTGGGAAAAAGATATCCTTCAAGTGAAACAACCGAAAGGCCCAGCTTATTAATGAACTCCTCATCATTGCATAGCCTGGTAAATTCAGCCGTATCTATTTCAAATACCTCCGCAACCTTTGATGCTGTCTGCTCAATTATCAGGCCCTCAGGTATTGTTATGCATGTATCAATCGGCTCAGCATGGAGAAGCTTCTTTGCAGCGCTAATTATCCCCTCATGTTCATAAAATCTGTATCTGCCGGCCTGTACGCTTTTTTCCAGATCCTTCACTTTTATCCATAATAAAAAAAACTTTATACCCGGAATGACATCTTTCTCTTTTAAAACGCCGGCAATTGACCGAACCGACGTACCAGGCTCTACTATAACTGTAATCTCCTTTCCCTGTTCCTTCAGGGGAATAAAAAAAGTCAGCAGGCCTGTAATACCAATAAATAGTATCCCAAACAATAATAAAAATATTTTTCTTTTTTGCAGCATACGTATAAAAATCAGAATCGAGTAAAAAACATATCCCGGTATAGCAAGACAAAAGAGAATACCGGTAAACCAGGTTCTATATACTATTTTGAAAGGATTCAAAACGTAATAATTCTCAATCTTATGTTCTGTTGAAACAAACCGATATTGTACTTTTCTCTATTATTTACCTATCCTCAAAATATTTTGATTCTGTTCATTTGGCAAGAATGAATTGTCAATTTTTAGGGATATTATAACAAGATATAGTATTAGAAGATATATTAATATACAGTATATTCGAATTTTATCAACCTGAAGAGCTGCTTTACCCCATTATTTATTATTACTACCCGGCCTCTTTGTAAACTTTTTTATCATCAAAATTCACCCTTAACGCTCCCTCCTCACTTATTACAATTCTGGCAGAATATTTCTTCCCGTTTTTCTTACTGATAAACCCTTTTATGACATCAGTCTTTCTTTCAGTCAGGAGCATTACCATTTGCTCTTCGGTAAGCTGTTTCCCACCGAAACGGTTCCATAAAATAAAACCGCATTTTTCTTCATCTTCGCATCTGTATCCACGCTCAAAGCGCACCACCATCTTTGCATTACATTTTGGACATTTAATATCAGACTCGTCATTTAAACGGAATTTAATTTTCCAGTTTTCGCTTATATATAGTCTTGCCCCAAATGTCTGGCTATATCCTCTCTTATGAAAGCCATGAATAAAACCTGTCTCCCTGTTTTCAACAAGCTCTTTCATTATCTCATAAGTAAGAACCTTCTGCCGGATTTCGCGGGGGATCCAGAAGGTGCATTCTTTATTTGAACATTTCCGGCCTAAGTAGAACGCATACATCCGTTTACCGCATTTTGGGCAAACCAAAGGTTC
>JAUXBV010000438.1 GCA_030619215.1 Fibrobacterota bacterium
AAGACGGGGCACTGGAAAAGGTTGCAAGGGATTACTATCTTTTTAAATATGAAGCGACAATGATATATCTAACACCGTTTCAGACAAGGGTTTTTCTTGCACCGTACTGCTTTCAAAACCAGTATGATGATATTGCATTGGCAAACGATGGAAAAATAGATAAAAACCGCCCGAAATTAAGGGAAGTTGGATTCGGGTGTGCTTTTGGTTTGCGGTATAAAACATTTACCTGGGGGTATACCGAAGGGGTCGTGGAGGTTGAAACAAACATGGATGTGTCTGACAGCGCGAATACCTATACGAAAGTGAAATTAAGCACCAAATGGGAAAACCAGTATTTCACAGAAAAGTTCGGCTATTTAATAGGTTTTGATATCATGAAGCATTATTTCAAACAAACGAACAAGATCTATAATTTCCAGGCTACTACTATAGATGAAATAGAGCGGGGAAGGCTTGAGATGAGAGTTGATGTAATGCCTATTATAAATATAAACCGTAATGTAAGCATTCGACCGGAATTCGACCTTTATTATAAAGACGTTCCCGGAAAAAATGATATTAAGAAGTTTAGATATTGGTTACATATGCATATTATGTTTTAAAAACCTTTTCATAAAAGGGGAAAGAAGATGAAAATTGAAAACAATGACAAGAAAGCAAAGTACTCTGTAATTGTCCTGTTTATTCTGATGTCCTTCCTGAAATTATACAGCTGCGGCGGCGGCGTTGTTCCCTATGTACCGACACAGTCAGGAGCCACCGGAGCCAGCACCGCAAGCAGCCAGTTTTTCATTTTTGAAAAGGGCGTTGCTATTGAAATGTTTAATGTTAAAAAACACCAGCCGGTATTTCGTAATATTATATTAACCGGTAATGAGCGGACAAAGAATAAGCCTGAAAAAGATAGTATTGATGTGGCGTCAAAAGAAGGTACTGATTCTACCGTTGTTTCAAAGGATGAAGAGATTGTGCCCATTCTTAGTATTCATAGGTTACATTAATTTCGGGAGTAATAGAAAATAATGAAGAGATTATACCTTGCCTGTATTGTGTCGATTGTATTATGCATTTCAGCTTTTACTCAAAATCCACCGGATACTACTACTGTAAAAAAGAAAGAGGTGACAGAGCCTGAAAAAAAGGTAAAAAAGGAGAATAAAAAAGCTAAACAGGAAAAAGTTTCAGAAAGCAGTGAAAAACCATCTCTACCCAAGCCTGATAAGGCAGACAGTAAGCCTGCCTCAACCGATACTACTGTGGTAAAAAAGGAAAAGGCTGCTGATTCGGGGAAAAGTAAAACAGAAGACAAGGCAGAGGGAAAAGACCCGCCTGATTCAAGTAAAACGGACACAACAAAGGAAGCAAAAGAGGAAGTAAAAAAGACAGATGAATCAGAAATTCCGGAAAATCCCTTTTTAACGGGAGAGGAGGAGACAGCCGTTATAGAGACAGAACAAGCGGATGATTCGGAGACGCCTGAGAATCCTTTTCTTACCGGAGTGGAAACGGTATCTGCAGACGAACCCATTGAAGAAGCGGAAGTGGGAGGGGTTGATATCATTGTCGACCTTGGATTGGGAGTAAGCTTATCCCGGTTTTTTATAGAACCTGAGGATATTACCACAGAGGGAAAGCCCAGCTTTCTTTTTAACCCCGGGGTGATTATTCCTTTTGCAAAGAGATTCTTTGCAGGAGTTGCTATCAGATACATGCAGCTTTCCGTTGATCTCTCAATATCCTACTCAACAATCGATAACGATTACCCGTCTACGAGTGTTAAAACGAATACAAATGAAATAATGACGTATGTGTCGGTTCCAATCAAGCTTGGCATGCGCTTTGAACTGAATAAGGCTACACCATACTTTTACGCAGATATAGAACCGGCTTATTTAACCGGAAGCAACCAGTTTATCGCTACAGAGATAAAAACTATTTTTACGGACGGCTCAGAATACTTTATAGCGAGTGAAAAAAATACAAAAGATATGGAAACGACAGGCAACCGCAAGCGCGAGCAAATATTTATCGGCGGTGGAATCGGTATTGAACTCCCTTATGGCTACGGCTCTGTCTATATTGACGGCGGTTGTAAGTATGGAGTATTCGATACCGATATTTCAGAGGAACAGGGCCACAGTATACCATGGCGCAATGCCGGCCGTGTTATCTATTTCCCTGTCTCCCTGGGAATAAGGTTTTTCTTATGATCGGCATTAAAGGATTTAAATCTTTTTTACCCGCGATCCCCCTGTTATTAATTATTATGGGAGAAAGCTGTAATAATATCCCTAATAATACCTCACAGGCCGATCCCCAATTTATTCAGTTTACTGTTAAATCATATAAAGTCGACTCTATTGTAATATTCAATGAATATGTAAATTCCGTTATTAATTTCCATGGAACACGGTCATATACCCTTGAAGTAAATGGCAAAGTTGAATCAGCAGGGGATAACGATTCAGTTTACAGCAGAATAACCAATTTAAACGACACTGTTTTGGACATTAACGGATCACTTAACGGTGCTGCTGAGTTTAAAAAGGAAGATATCCTTGGCTGGAAAACATTACAAAAATATATGAAAACCATGCCCTATTTAAACCTCACGGCAGAGGTAATTCTTAATCAGCTTAGCGAAGAGGAAATAAAATTCATTGTTGATACTTCCGATACCATAGCAGGACTACCGGATAACTATAAAACAAGAATAATTGTAGCTTTAAATGAATTGCTGGACTCACTGGATTTTTACCGGAACCACAAAGCTGAAATAGAAAACGAAGTTTTTATCCTTTATTTAATAGACAGCCTGCATAAAGATGTTGACCGACTGGTTGAGAAAGGCATCATGCTTGATACGCTTGGTACGGTGAACCCGAACCTCAACTATTACGAGCAGGAGACTCTTAAATGGTTTAACTGGAAAGTCTTTGTTCGATATTGTGATCATGAGGCTATTGCCGTTGATTATGGTAAAGTGTTTAAGAGGTACCCGTCAGTTGGAAGAGTGTATGCAATACTGTTTCAGCAGGGATCATCACGGAATAATCTGAACGAGCAGGAGATCCTGCGTTTCATATCATTGAAAGGCACGGGTATTTCTCAGTTAGCATACAAAGATCAATGTGGTTATATAATCCCTAAAAAATCAACTATCTATTCCTATCCGTTTATGTGCGATACGATCTGGACCACAACACAGTTTTTCTGGTGGCCGGATGTTCCATTTATCAATAAAAATGATTTTGCATCCCTGCTCTACCCGGGAAAGGCTGTTTTGAATTATGCCGGCTTTTCAACCGATACAAATACTATTGATTCAATATGGTCATACGACCTGAAGATATATTACCCTTTGTCAGGCGAGCTGGTATATAATGGAAAACCGAACCGTATTGTCGGATCTATCGCAACAACCATACGTTTTTATAAGGTAGTCGGTTTTCAGGATATTTGCAAATACCAGGGATTTTTTACAGAATGGAATACAGAAACGGTAATACAGTCAATGGATGCTGACGGGAATATTTCCAGGTACAGGGAAAAGTGTTCTTTAAAGGCCAAGGATAACAGGATTAGAAGATAGGTATAATAAAGTCACGGAATAAACAAGTATATGAAAACAAAAAATTTTATACTATTATGCATGGCGCTTCTCCTTTTCTTTATTGGTAACAGCTGCAACTACCATGACACCGTATCATCAGCTAATGCGGAATTTATCCTGCCACCGGACAGCGGTACTATTTATCAATTAACGAAACGCTATTTTGTGGCAATACCCGGCGATACTGCCCTGTTCTACGGATCGCGCCAGTGCACGGTTACAACGAATGGTGTAACCACTTCCATCACGAATGATTCAGCATATCTGCGTACAATTACCCTTATAGGTGAATATATCGAGATTGATGATACCC
>JAUXBV010000364.1 GCA_030619215.1 Fibrobacterota bacterium
CAGGCTTGCAGCATCGCTGCCGCTTCCCGGCTCTGTTATGCAGAAAGCACCCAGCTTTTCACCGCTTGCCATGGGAATAAGGTATTTGACTTTCTGTGCTTCTGTGCCGAATTTAAGAATAGGTTCACAGGAGAGATTTGCTACGGACATGGTAACTCCCAACCCTGCATCAGCATAAGATATCTCCTGCATGGCAAGGCAGTAGGTAACGGAACCGGTCTCGCTGCCGCCGTAGCTTTCGGGAATCATCATGCCCATGAATCCCAGACTGCCCATCTCATTTACAACTTCTTGGGGAAAATATTTCTCCTTATCCCACTTGAGTGCAAAGGGTTCTATCTTGTCCTTGGCAAAATCCCTTGCCATAAGCTTAACAAGTTGTTGTTCTTCACTTAATTCAAAATCCATACCATCTCCTTGTTTTTTACAGGCAATTATGGTGAATAGGTAGCTACCAGTATAACAGTAGGCTCTTCCGATGTGCTCCAGAGTTTGTGTGCTTTTAATGAGTCAAAGTGCATACTCTCGGTCTGTTTCAGTTTGTATGTATTTCTGCCGACCTTCAGTTTCAGAGCTCCTGAAAGTACATAGATGAACTCTTCTCCAGGATGATGATACTCAACCATTTTGTGATCCTGCTGCGGCTTAATGGTAACCTTAAACGCATTGAGGTGTTTGTTTTTACCCTGCGGAGTGAGAACCTGATACGAGTAATTCTCAGCACGCTTCTGAAAGCTCTCTTTTCTTTTTCTGATCACCTTTCTGTGGCTTCTCTGTTCCTTTTTGGTTGATAAGAAATCCTCAGAAGCAATTGCAAGGGCTTTTGAAACTGAGAAAATTACCGATACCGGTGCTCGCTCTTCATTATTCTCAATCTGTGAAAGGTAATCCACAGAATATCCCGTCTCTTTTGCAAGCTTCTCAAGACTGATTTTCTTCTTGGCACGTAATTTTTTCATCTTTTCAGAGAAATTTTCGACTTTTGCCATTTGTTCTCCTTAGATATTGTTATATTATTTTTTTTCTACTTTAAACCTGGAAATAACATTTTCAGCCGCAGTATAAGGGTCTATCTTACCGGACTTCAACGATTTCAAGATATTTTGATCTTCCTTCCTTGACTCATCAAAGCTGAAATCCATCAGTTTCTCTTTAAGTATCTCCTGGAAGTTATATTTCAGGCTTTTATATTTCAATTCTTCTAAAAGATTATTCTGTTTCAGATATTCATAATGCCGGTCAATGGTATCTGTCAGCTCTTTAATGCCGGTATTATCACGCGCACTGGCCTTTAACACCGGTACTTCCCACTCATCAGGAGATTTTGGCGACATCTCAAGCATAATTTGTATCTCCCTCACACTCCTGTCGCAGCCTTCCATATCCGACTTGTTTATTACAAATATATTTGCTATCTCAAACAAACCGGCTTTGATAGCCTGTATATCATCACCCAGGCCCGGCATTTCCACAACAACGGTTGTATGGGCATTCTCTACAATGTCCACTTCCGACTGGCCGGCTCCCACGGTTTCCACTATAACAACATCCTTGCCAAAGGCATCCATAAGCCTGATTACATCGGAGGTTGCCCGTGCCAGTCCGCCAAGGTGGCCGCGGGTACCCATACTTCGTATAAATATGTGCTTGTCAGTGGAAAGCCCGCTCATCCTGATCCGGTCACCCAGGATAGCGCCGCCTGTAAAGGGGGATGTCGGATCTACCGCTACGATTCCGATAGTCCTGCCTCTATCCCGAAACTCTTTTGCCATTTTGTCAACCAGTGTGGATTTGCCCGCGCCGGGCGGGCCGGTTACGCCTATTATGTGAGCCCTGCCGGTGTGCTTATACACTCTTGACATGAGCTCTTCGCATTTGGGATGTTGATCCTCAATAGCGCTGATAGATTTAGCCAGTGCCCGCCTGTTGCCCTCGAGTATTCCTTTATATAGTTCTTCAATATTCATTTGGTTTTCACAATGAGAGTGGTTCTGCCTGAGTTTTTTTCATAAAGCAACTGATTAAAATAGTATTATGAGAAACTGGAAACTGGAAACTTGACCCTAAAAGATTTCGCCAGAGTATGTCAAGTTTCGAGTTTCCAATTTCAAGTTTCGAGCTTCAAGTCTCAAATTTCGAGTTTCCAGTTTCCAATTTCAAGTTTCGAGTCTCAAGTTTCCAGTTTCAAGTTTCCCTTTACCGCACCTGAATTTCTTATTAATCTTAAAAGGCTGCCTTAAACCTATTTCCCTACCTTCTTTTTAATAAACGCAATAATGTCCTTCGTATCGGTTCCGGGGCCGAAAACGCCGTCAATGCCTATCTTATTGAGTGCTTCCTTATCCTCATCCGGTATGATGCCCCCGATTGACAGCGAGATATCTTCGGCTTTATTCTCCCTGAGAAGGTCAACCACCCTGGGGACCAGGGTCATGTGCGCTCCGGATAATATGCTTAATCCAATGTGGTCGACATCCTCCTGAATTGCGGTTTCAACAATCTGTTCTGCACTCTGGTGCAGGCCAGTATAGATAACCTCGAATCCTGCATCCCTCAGGGCTCTTGACACCACTTTCGCCCCCCTGTCGTGGCCATCCAACCCTGGTTTTGCCACAAGAACACGGATTTTATCATCACTCATATAATTAACTCCTATTATTTAAAAACATAGCCAACGTTCTAACTTATCCTGCCTTTTCTTATGTTAATAACTCTTTTTTCAAATGTTTTAAAATATAATTTATGCATTGACTATTTACTGAAGGTATGGAGGCTTCCTTAATCAATTAATATTATTTATGAAATTACATTTTCCATAGTTCTTGAGTATAATTATTGATACTATACTTAATTACCTTCATATTATCCTTCCTTCCCTTGAATTTTGAACAATATTCACCTATATTATTCTACTCGTTTAACCTCATTTTACTTTACATAAAGCCGATCTGGAAAATTAATCACTTATGGGTACTACTATTTCTAATTTTTTATAAAGTAAGGATCTTCAAATGACAAAGGACATCAGTGAAGAAAGAAAAAGGTGGGAGCAGGAAACATTAAAAAAGGTTCTGGATAAGCGCCAGGAGAGAAAAGAAGAGTTTGTTACGATCTCCGACACGCCTGTCAACAGAGTATATGCCCCGGATGATCTGGAAGAGACCGACTATACAAAAGACCTGGGTTTCCCCGGGGAATACCCGTATACGAGAGGTGTCCAGCCGACAATGTACCGGGGCAGGTTATGGACAATGCGGCAATATGCCGGTTTTGCCACTGCCGAAGAGTCCAACAAACGGTACAGATACCTGCTTAAGCAGGGCCAGACAGGCCTGAGCGTTGCATTTGACCTGCCGACCCAGATGGGCTATGATTCAGATCACCCCATGGCTTTGGGCGAAGTAGGAAAATGCGGTGTTGCCATCTCCTCCCTGAAAGATATGGAAGTGCTGTTTAAAGAGATACCTATGGATAAGGTCTCAACCTCAATGACCATCAACTCAACCGCCATGGTTCTGCTTACCATGTATATAGCTCTCGCTGAGAAACAGGGTATTGAGCCGTCGAAATTGACCGGCACCATACAAAACGACATCCTCAAGGAATATGTTGCACGAGGCACCTATATCTTTCCTCCCAAACCATCGATGCGCCTGATAACCGATATCTTTGACTACTGTTCCAAAAACATGCCGAAATGGAATACCATAAGTATCAGCGGCTACCATATAAGAGAAGCCGGTTCTACAGCGGTACAGGAGGTTGCCTTCACTCTGGCTGACGGTATAAGCTATGTACAGGCAGCAATCAATAAGGGGCTGGATGTTGATAAGTTCGCTCCGCGCCTGGCATTCTTCTTCAATGCACATAACGATCTCTTCGAAGAGGTCGCAAAGTTCCGTGCAGCGAGGAGGTTATGGGCAAGGATAATGAAAGAGAGATTCAATGCAAAGGATCCCCGTTCCCTGCTTCTGCGCTTCCACACACAGACAGCAGGCTGCAGCCTCACCGCTCAACAGCCGGAAAACAATATCGTCAGGGTTGCCATGCAGGCTTTGGCTGCTGTTCTGGGAGGTACACAGTCGCTCCATACCAATTCCATGGATGAGGCCCTGGCGCTGCCGGGTGAGAAAGCAGTAAGGATCGCGCTCAGAACCCAACAGGTGCTGGCTCATGAAAGTGGAATTACCAACACCATTGATCCAATGGCGGGCTCCTATTTCATCGAATCCCTGACAAATAAGATAGAAGAAGATGCGATCAAATATATTGAGAAAATCGACGAGATGGGCGGGATGGAGAATGCCATTGAAAAAGGGTATGTACAATCCGAGATAGCTGACAGCGCCTACAGGTATCAAAAAGATATCGAGAGCAAAAAGAAGGTTGTAGTTGGTGTTAATGACTTTATCATGGAAGAAAAAACGGTTCTTGACACCCTGAAAGTTGACCCGGCAGTGGAAGAGAAGCAAAAAAAAGGATTGGAAATACTGCGAAAAGAACGCGATAATGAAAAGGTAACCGGTTTATTAAATGATATTAAAGAAAAAGCA
>JAUXBV010000420.1 GCA_030619215.1 Fibrobacterota bacterium
CCTTATGTTCGATATATGTGATGCATGATATTGATGAGAATTTAATCATATATTATCCCTATAACGGGAATGCGGAAGATGAAAGTGGCAATGACAACCATGGTGTACCGGTTGATGCAACATTGACACAAGACAGATTCGGCAATGACAGTTCAGCCTATGCCCTAAATGGCAATACAAGCCAGATAGAATTTCCCAGTGTTGTTGACTACACCACACCGCAATGGACTTTCTCAGTATGGTTTACCTTAAACACACTGCCTTCAGAATCAGATGATTCTGATCTTTTTACCTATAAAGACTGGACAAGGTTTGATGTGTGGGGTAGCAACATAATAACCGATGATGATCCGGATGATGTTGTATTGCTTTTTGTAGATAATGTTGATGACATGATAAAAATAAGCCCGGCAGATTATGGAAAAATAAGTACCAATGTCAGGGTTAATAAGAATGAATGGTACCATGCGGCTGCTGTGGTAGATTCAAATTCGATCAAGATATATGTCAATGGAGTCCATAAAGCTACCTTTAATAATGGTTTTACACAATCGTATGATGACAGCAGGCCTTTCACAATTTCAGGCAGTACACACCCGATACATGGAAAAGGAAATTACGGCAGGGTGGACGGCACAGTGGATGATATGTTTCTTTACTTAAGAGCTTTGAATGAACATGAAATACAGAGATTATTTCAAAGTAAGAAAGGCTTATATTAAGTCAACTGCCACCGCTTTAAGCGGTGGCAGTTGACTTGGAACGTATTTGAAGAGGCACAATTAACAGCTGGGGTTTCATGAAGACTCCTTTAATGTTTCAATTGATACAATATTTTAAGCAAAAATATTTTCTGAATATTTAACAAAAATAAAGAAGTGATTTTATTTTCTAAAACGAGCGTTGACTTATTGTAAATCTCACTAATTGCTCATATACTTCTGAACCTACAGGGAAATTCCCTTTCATGGCAAAGTTATGCAACCTGAAATTGCCGAACCACTTATCAGAAGCGTGTAGCTCAAAAGATTTTGCTGAGTTTTTAGAATATGTTCTGAAATTATCATCAACCGTTTTCGGTTCAGGTATTTTCTCTTTCTTCTTTACAGCCTTTTTAATATTTATTGTGTAATAAAGCATCTTCATATAATACCCAACGGGAACTTCTGCTTTTTCATTGTCATTTAAATAGTAGGTATAATCGATAATCAGGCTATGCTCCTTGTTTTTAAAATCTTTTAGTATTATCGTGTCTTTCACAATGCTTATCTGTTTGTTAAAAGTCTTATTCTCATGGGTGAATTTCTTCTTTTTCCATTTGGATTTCTTTAATTTGAAACTCTTTTCCTGTTTATAAAGCGGTTTGCCTGCAAACCCGGAGAATGATTTCAGTGTAGTGAGATACTTGCTTTCAGGATAATAAGCTGCAAATTTTTCATACTGTTCCCTGATATCTCTGGTATAGCCCCATTTAATAAGGTAATAAAGCGATTGCTCCTTAAGCTCTTCTGAAACTTTTTCATCTTTGCTGTCAATGTATTGATAGAGTATTTCCTTGCATTGGCCGGACTTGCCCCTGTCATTGAGTGATTTGGCATAGCGCAGTTCCTTACTCATTATTTTTTCTTCGTCAAGTTTTTTTATTTTTCCACTCAGTACAACCTGATAGGTGCCGTCTTTAACATAACCGACGTCAACGATCTGGAATCCCGGAAGAAGAACTCCCTTTGACTGGGTTTCAACGTAATCATACACGGTTTTGAAATTTTCAACCATTGTTTTTGATTCCAGTTTAATGCCTGCTTTTTCGCAAGCCTGCTTTTTCGCATCCAATATAGCTTCCAGGCGGTCTTTTTGCGCGCCATCTTTTTTGCTGTCGCTGATACCTTTTACAGTTATGTCAATAATACTTTGAGCGGATACCGATACACAGATTATTAATGCTAGGATAAAGGGGGCTGCTTTCATTATTTTACCTTTCGTTGAATAAGCTGTTAATGTAACAGAGGCAACAAAACACAAAGGGTAAATAATTATTTTTTCTCTTTATGCCTTGTTGTCTTCGTGGCAAAAAGTTAATAGAAATATAAATTGAGGGGGATTATTTAATTCCGAAAAATGTCTTTTACAATAAATCGGAATTTCAATATTTGCCTTCCGGTTTTTCAGGAAGTGGGGAAATTGTGTTATTCATAATTAGTCTGTAAATTAATACTATTTTTAAAATTAATTCAATAAAATCCGCTTCTATAGATAGAATTCGTAGTAAAAGTATCATCGGTTTAAAAAGCGTTATCAATTCCAAAAGATTTTTATGAGATGTAATTCCCTTATCCATATTTAAGCGTAAGAGGATATTATAGAAGGCGTTACAAGCTATTTACATTCACACAACCTGTAATGGTTTGGTGTACGGAGAATCAACTCCACAGGGAATGGTTAGTGCATAAATTACAATTGTATCAGGCTATTGCTATTTTAAAAATTGTGATATATTTTAGTTTCCGGTTTAGAACGAAGGGTCTTTTCGCAGAGTAAGAGCTGCATGGGGGCCATTAATCAGGGGGCAAACAGGATAAAAGCTTTGAGGGAAGTAAAGCTTATCAATTTATTCATCCAGTCTATCCTGTGTGGTGCACAAAATCCTTCCTCTGCACAGACTTTAATTACTAAGAATTTTTCCTTGAGATATAATTTTCAAAGAATTCATTTCAAACTAATCATGAATATTTAAAGAGTATATTATAAATAATTTTAAATACAGATAATAATATGGGTTTTGCTTGCTTTTTCCCAAAGAAATTCTTTGAATAAGGAAAATAAATAATAAAAAATCTAATCCAAATTCATTTTAACCTTTAAGGAGAGGTTCCATGATTTTCAAAACACTTTTTAACTCATCTTTAATTCTTTCAATGTTTCTTGTTTTAGGCCTGAGTTCAAATGGCCGGGCAGACAGGGCTATGGCAACCAGAAACGGTATGCTGCAGGCTACTGTGACAGAGGTTGAACAACAACAGGACAGGTCGCTGTGGGTATGGAGGAATATGTTTAATAATACCAGTGGACTTGTATCCACGAGACTGCTGGCAAATGACGATACCCTTGGAGGAAAATCGTGTATTATAGCGGATGATTTCCAGGTGGGTACGGATTCAACATGGCTTATTGACACATTGAGAACTTATTTGTTCTGGTACAAGCAGGCTCCGGATTATATTCAAGTATTAATATGGCCGGACTTCTGGGGGCTTCCCGCTGAGGATACAATGTATCATGATTTTACTTTTACTGTAGAAATGCCGGCTGAGCTTACCCTGTATGATATGAAGATTGACGTGGTATCGCAGAATATTGTATTACCTGCGGGAATTTACTGGATCAGTTTTATGGGGGTTTATGAAACAGGAACCATGCAGGCAGATACTTTTCTCACGCTCTGGAATTGTAAGGACACTTTAATTGGCCCGACTCAATGTCAGTGTATGGACAGCATCGGCGCACACTATACACCACATCCGACTCCCTGGGTTGGGATTTACTTCGATGGTGAGAACGAATTTAATTCTACAAAATTCTGGATAAAAGCTGATGTCGAGGTCAGTATCAGTAACAGCAACCACCAAAAACCCAGAGCACTTGTTTCTGTTTACCCGAATCCGGCATCTGAACACATACTCTTCCGATTGCAAAATACGAATGGGAAATATGTTGAGATTTATGATGTAAAGGGTAAGTTGGTTAAAACGGTTACTGTTCTAACGAGAAATCAAAAGGTAAATATAAAATCACTTACCAGTGGCATCTATTTCTATCAATTAGTGGATAAATCGAGAAAAATGATTGACAGGGGAAGGTTTTCCGTTTCGAAATAGAAAGTTTGGATAATAAATATATAGTTTTGTAGTAAAAAATATTTGGGCGCATCCCTCTTCCACCTCGTGCAAGAGGGATGTCTCTCTTATGCTGGATTCGAATTTCGCCCACTTCGATACGTTGCGCACGGTAAAAACAGTAATACAATAGTGAAGTGAAAACAGGGCAATAGTATAGC
>JAUXBV010000440.1 GCA_030619215.1 Fibrobacterota bacterium
CTTTGGCGCACTTCGCCCGCCAAAAACACGCGGGTTTTAATCCCTCTTTATGGGGAAATGACGGGTGTTTGTCAATAGTTAATAGTTAATGGTTAATAGCTAATTAACCGTTGACAATTATCAGTTGACTATTGATAATTAACCATTGACAATTAGCCATTAGTAATAATCCTTCCTTCTCCTTAACTCAGCAAAAACTTCAACATCAGAAGCGGACTCCATTTTAAGATGTTTTCTTATTGACAGATCATCAGTTCTTAAAAACGGATTATACCTTTTCTCTTCAGCAATTGTTGATGGAACTGAACAGCCGCCGCCGGCAAGAGTTTTTCTCACACTCTCCAGCTTTTCTGTAACAGCTATATTATCGGGATCAACTGTTGCGGCAAATCGAAGATTATATTCCGTATACTCATGACCGCAATAGACCTTCGTATCATCACTCAAAGCCAAAAGCTTCTGCAGCGAATTCCACATCTGTTTTGCATTCCCCTCAAAAAGCCTGCCGCAGCCGGCTATAAACAGTGTATCCCCTGTAAACAGTGCTTTCAAATCCGGTATATGATACACAACATGGGTCATGGTATGGCCAGGTGTGGAGATTACTTCTACCTTATAAGATAGGATATCTTTAATATCCCTTTCCCGTACTCTTTCGTCAACAATTTGCCCATGAGCATTATCCGGCCCTATAACATTACATCCTGTCACCTGCTTAAGTTTTGCTGTCCCGCCGGTATGGTCTGAATGGTGGTGGGTAAGCAGAATCGTAGAAAGCTCGAGGTTATTATCCTGTAAATATCGTAAGACAGGCTGGTCATGTCCAGGGTCGATAACGACAGCATCCGCATCCTGTTTAATTACATAGATATAATTATCGTAAAATGCCCGGAGGATTGAAATTGCCTGCATATCTATTTGATTTTTTACTGTCCTGAATTGATTGAAATTAATAGTGAATAGAAAAAGAACACTGAACACGATGTGCAGAGTGGTCTTCTACAGTAGGATTTCTCCAGTTCAGTTCAGTCACAGAGTATTCCCTGAAGGTATAGCTGTATGCTGTCTCAATAACAAAAAAATCCTTGAACATGAATGCAGCGCCACCTGTGATTGTATGGCACCCTTTATCCGATTCATAAGCGGGCTCACTCGAAATTATACCCCCGTCCCACTTTATCTCGTATGGATGCAGGTCCAGCTCATTCCATGCATATCCTGCCCTGAAAAGCGTGTATAGTGCCGGGACAGGAACTTCTACTCCGGCAGACAATCCAACCTTCCAGAACGACCTGTCACTGCCCTCCTCAGCCTCTACAAAAGGCGCGCGGGCGTTTGCCTGTGTTGCCAGAAGCATAAACGGCAGCTTGAATGCAGCCCCGAATGATCCATTGAAAGAGGACTTAATAGTTCCCATATTATACTGTTCCGGGTATATGTAGCCGTCAAACAAATCTTCTTGCCTGACGTTCTGTTCAAACCTGATATATTGCGGTGCGGCAATACACAAACCAAGACTTAGCCATTCTATCGGTTTTATCAATACTCCTGCCCTAAAGTCAATTCCTGTATATGAACGCCGCAGCTCTGTATGGCTCGAATCAAACAATGAATCGTTTGCGCTTCTCTTATCGCTGTATATATTCTGATGTTCCCTGCCGAGAATAAAAGAGAGGGTTACTCCAAAACCCAGCCCCTGAGCCACCTGCCAGCCCGCGGAACCGCTGATCATACCCAGTTGCCCATGTGTTTTGTTCCTGTTGTTCGGGCCGAAATACATCATCTCCCCATTGCTCAAGTGGTCAACAATTGTATCGTAAACTATGGTACTGCCAACCTGTTGAGTGATAATTTTCGCCCCATAGGAGCTTGGTATCGAATCCCTGCCAAGGTACTGATCCCAGCCTGTGTAGCTATACACATTGTCAAGTATGATGGGATTCGTATATCCAACCGCAAAAGAAAAACCCCCTCTTGAACTCGGTACGGATCGTAGCAGGCCCGCATTTCCCAAACGGATATGCTGGAGCCTCGCATCGCTTTTTGTACCCGAGAGCTCGCTCTCCATATTGTTGTTGTGGTAATCCAGTGACAGTTGAACTTCACGGACAGGAATAAACGCGAGGCCTGCGGGATTCCAGTACACAGCGGTGAAATCATCCGCCAGTGCCACAAAGCTGTTACCCAGAGAGAGTGCCCTGGTACCGACCCCTTTTGAATGCACTACCGGGTTGTCTGCGGAAGCTAATTGACACAAAAGAATTATGCACGGTATTATTAAGCGTCTCATCATCTATCGTCCTCTTCCAAAACGTTTTTTCCTTGATTTTTTCCTTACTTTCTCCGGTTTCGAAGAACTATTATTCGTATCCTGCGGAACTTTTCCGGGATTGCTTATATTTTCATTGGGCACTTTTCCTGACGAAGTATTATTTCCCTCCACCGGTTTCTTGGGAACATAGGGAGTAGAAGAAGGGATGATCTTGTTTGGGGTAGGCCCTACCACCGGCTTCTCCGGCTGCGAGCTGCCCCCCTTCCTGCCGGAGCCCACGGTTTTGCCCTTGACAGGTGATGCTCCCGGCGATCCCGTCGTACTGCTTCCGGTGGAATTATCATGGGGATAATAATCGTATATATAACCGCCGCCATGATAAGAATACTGGTCACAATAGTGCCAGCAGTATTCGCAGTTCGGGTGGTAAAAGACATGGTAGGGACAGTGACAGGCGTATGCGTCATAATTATAACTGCGATACCACCAGGGACGACTGCGATACCTGTGCCAGTAATCGGAATAATTGCTTTCATAACACCGAAGCTCCCAGTCGCCAAAGAAAGTCCTTTCCCAATAGCAAACCTCACGTTCTTTCACAACCACGGTATCCTGTTCCTCAAGGGAGTCCTCCCCGGCGAAAGTTGTATCACTTGTTTCTACGGAAGCTCTACGAGGGTGCACAGGGTAACGCTCCTCAAGGGTTTGAAACTGAGTGTAGCAGCCACCCAGCCACATTATCAAACCAATTACAATTAATATTTTTTCAATTTTCATAACAAATCCCTCTCTAAATTTGTATATATCATTACATTTATATTAGATAAATATAAATAGCTTCCTGTTACTAAATATATACTAAATATTTAACATTTGTAATAAATGAAAATATGGTTTATTTTAATTTTGAAGGGAAAAAATATTCATCCGGTTTATAACCTTGTTATCTAATACGTTAAAGGGATAAGGGATATTTATGAAGAGTAAATTTTTAACCGCTGTTTGTCTGTGTATCTGCTTTTTTTTCTCCTCCGGTAACGGCCAGAATATTATAAACATAGGAATCGGGCCCACCTGGCCAAAAGACCTGCGGGGCACTGAAAAACCGACAGCCTGGAATGCTACAATAGAATATTATAAATTTTTTGATAATATTGTTGGATTTGGCCTGGATCTCGATTTCTCATGGAATGTTTTCTATACTATCGTTGAAGTTATTGATACAACAGCAACTCCCCCTGATACCGTAGACAGGAAACTTGACAATAATAGAATTTTTATGTTTCCAATCTCCGCGGCACTCCTCTTTGACCCAATCCCGAAATTTTTTATACACCCTGTAATAAAAGGCCAGGTTGGGCTTAATATGATGACAAAATCCTATGAGGAGCTAGATTCAACCGGGCAAGAAATAAAAAGCCCCCAAAATGGATTTTATGTTGGTATTATCGGAAAAGTCAGTGCTGATGCTGTATATGACCTTGGCGACCATGCTGCTCTCTTTGCCGGCTTTGAATTTCAATGGGGTAAATTGCGACATAAAAGAAAAGGAACAGTACAGGACTACGATTATTTTGAATTTTATGGGCCATGTATCAGAATGGGCCTTAGCGTCCTTTACTAATCGTTCAAATTAAATATGAAAATCGTC
>JAUXBV010000490.1 GCA_030619215.1 Fibrobacterota bacterium
TAACTCAGGATATCCTCATCAATCAGGTAGCTGACATTTAAGAGCATGCGCAGGAAGAAATTTTTACCAATTTTCAGGCTCATATCCAGTTTATTATCCCATGATTTTTTATAGGTGTCAAATTTAAAGAATGTGCCGTCATAGAATGTGCTGCCTGTAAAGTACCGGATCCTGAACTCCCGCATAAACTTTTTCTGGACGCGCCAATCAATTAAGATGCCGGGTGATACGGTGCTGATGTACTCAGTTGACGTATCAACGGAAGAAGAGTCTATCTTTTGCCAGTTCAGGCTGATCGGCAGCTCAGTGCGGAACAGCGGTTTCCACCGCTCTATCCATTTGAGCCGGCAGTCATGTTGATACCCGGTTGTCGTTAATGTTTTTTGGTTAGTCAAAGAATCCCTGTAATAATCATCTTCTTTTAGCACATCATATTCCAGCCAGAATTTTGTTTTACGCCCTCTCATATATATTTCCGCATCATTGTAAACCTTAAAAATCTCACCGGTTAAGTAATTATTACCTTTTTGCATTGAATATTCAGAGCGGCTTGACAGGTGAATGTCCTGTCCAAAATCGAGGATTGGATTTACTGTATACGTCTGTGCTAAATTATCGGTAATTTCGTTATCCGTATCTATTGTTGAATCTTCCTTTGACAGGTTATACGCAAGGTTCAGCTGCAGGGGGTTCAGTATACTCCACCAGACGCCGGGTATTAAAAGAAGGCTGCTGTTCAGGCGTTTCCTGGACATTTCCCCGGTCGTGTCCGTTGTGTCGGTACCGAAAATACTCAGTGAGTTTTCAAGGATGAATTTTGAATAGAGGGTGATACCGGGAATTAATTCCTGTGAGAAGAGAGTAAACTCGGGCCTGTACCTGTTTCCGGATTTTTCCCATGGGCTGCCTTTTTCATCCCGCTCAAGAAAATAGCGGAATATCTGTTTTGTCTCAAGAGTGATCTTTTTATGCGGCAGTATGCGAAACCAGCCGAACAGGTTGTGGTTAAAAAACTCCTGGTATGAGGTGTCGAGTATCGCAGCGCCCTGAGAGGTTGTTGCTGTTGAGTCAAACGTTGAATCTGTTGTAAAGTTAAGCGCGTATGATGCATTGAACCATATTTTGTTCATATGAAGAGCATCCAGTACCCTATCCGGAAGGTCCCATTCAGTCTCTATACGCCCGATCCAGCGCTCCTGCTTTAGCGAATCAAGCTGCATCCGTGGATTTCTTTTAGTCAGGCTGGAGATGTCCTGGCGCATGCCGCGCAGTTTAAGCGAGGGTTTACCAGCAGGTGCGGTAAGGTATTCAAGATACTGTGCGTTTTCCTTTCCTGCCGATGCTTCCAGCAGGCTGAAGCCCGCGGTAAGGGGCATGGTCGATGTTATATCATATACAGCTTCCAGCTCTCCCTGATGATCCATGCGGCCGTGTATCGAGGTAATGTCAGCAAGGGTTTCATAATCAGTCGTAAAGTACTGTGCCTTGCCCTTTAATTTGAAATTATGCAGCACTGCATTGGCATCCAGTTTTGCGCCGGTGCCCTGTTTTTTTACCACAATGGAATCATTATAGCTGGTGGAGACTTCCGGTGTTGCCTTGAAAATAAACCTGTTATCTTTGGATTTATGCTCTATTCTGCCGTTCACACTGCCGACAAAAACCCTGTTGGTATCAATTCCTATTCCGGGCCTGTCAGGTTCTTCTATGCCGCGATAGGCGCCGTTGATTCCTGCGGATACATTATCGCTGAAGACCACCACATTCTCTGCAGAGATCATCTCGCTGGTGTGCCCGCCGAGTTCAGGTTCGTATTCTAAGGATATTTCAATATAGGAATCCGGGTTGACAAGGCCCTCATTTCGAAAGGTAAGCAGCCCAACGCTCCGCTCAATGCTGTATTCGCGTGGGTCAATGAGTTTTCCGTCAACACGCAGCTCCACGCTCTCGGTAATAATGTTGTTGACGTTGAGATAATAGAAATTATCTTCCTGGAAGGGGATCAGTTTTTTCAGGTATTCGGTCCTGCGCCAGCCTGCCCACAGGCCGGCATTGACGCGCCTGCGTTTTTTCTCGCCGATGCGGTCGCCGAACTCGGTGCGCACCCCTGCCCCCTCCATATAAGTCGGGTCAATCAGTGTGCTGAAGAAAAAATCGTTTTTCTGATCCTTCAGCCACCCCAGCCGTCTTACGCGGTTGTCGCCGTAGCCGCGGTATTCAAGGCCGTATTTGAGATCCCCCAGCGGGTCGGTGTTGTCGAATGTTCCGCGGATTGTTCTGTCTTTTTTCAAATCAGCATTCAGGTTGAGCTGCGCTTTCATCCAGTAGTTAAGAAAATTATTGAAGTAGTCATTATAGGCGCTGTCCGACATCTCATCTTCACTGACAGTAATGTAATCCTTTATATTATCTAAAAAAGGACGTTCAAACTCCGCTTTGTTTTTCAGCTTGAAATAGGTGCGGCCAAGGAGGCTGACACTCCGCCGGCCCGGTGTGGCAAAACCCAGCCCTTTTTCATCATTATAAAAATTCCACGCGCCGCCTTTTGCGCCTTTGTCAATACCAGGCGCTATCTCTTTAGCATGCCAAAGATCCTCGGCAGGAAAATAGACGCTGAACGTGTTGCCCTTTTTTGCGATAATTGCCTGGCCGATACAGAGGATATCCTCCTGTACATCGTCGCTGAGCCCTTCAATTGCCGTGTATGTTGTCCAGCGCCGGTTATCTTCCTGAAAAGAATAGACCCCGTCGGATGTCGCAAACCAGGAGGTTTTCCCCGATGTAGAGAGGGCGTTTATGGTAAGGCCTGCTATGGGCTTGTTGAGAGAGAAGTTTTCCCATGTCTGGTTCTTTGCACTGAAGCGCATGACGCCTTCGGGGGTTACTATCCATATATATTCAGCATCAACCCAGAGACAGGTTATTTCACTCGCCTGAATGTCTTTACTCAAAGAGTATGAGTTCCACGTCTTCATACCGGGGCTGTAACGTGAGAAGCCTCTATCGGTGAGTGCCCAGATACAATCGTTAAAATAGAACAATCTGAATACGGTATTGGAAATCAGGCCATTTTCAGTTGTATACTCTTTCCATTTTTCGTACCGCTTTTCAAAGTAGGAAATACCGGATTCTGTTGCCACCCATAGATATTCCTGGTCGGAGTAAAGGCCGTAAATTTTTTTAGAGGAAAAGTCGCCTATGGATTCCCACTGTTCAACAAGTTTATCCATACGGGCAAGCCCGTTTTGCCCCGCTGCGTATATAAAGTCAAGGTCGGCAACGACCCGGACAATGGAATCCGAGGGGAGCCCCTGTTCCTTTGTATACTCCTTCCAGTCGAGATAGCGCAGGTCTGCATAGTAGAGCTTATTTGAAGTGCCAAGCCACAGGACATTGTCATCGATGCAGATATCCGTTACCGGGTCGGATTTGACTGTTGTCCACAATTCATTCTCAGCCTGGTACCGGCAGAGTCCCTGCCCGGTTCCAAGCCAGACACTGTTTTCTCCCTGGAAGTATAGCTGGCGGGGTGGGGGCTGAGCTGAAAAGGTAAAGTGGAGTGCTCCGGTAAGGAGAATCGAAAAAATAATTTTCTTGCTATGTATAGTCATCAGGGGATAGGTATTGGATATAAATTAA
>JAUXBV010000489.1 GCA_030619215.1 Fibrobacterota bacterium
TACTTGCGGGGCGTGTAGGCTGTCAATCTGCTTAACAATATAGGAAGACTGGCCGGTATAAGCTAACTCGTTCATTGTGGTTGCTACTTTGTAGTAATGATCTCTGATATCGTGGAATCTCTCTGTTGCAGATTCTTTCTCTCTCCCGGATGGGGGAGAGGTTTTGCTTATTAATTTATATGCAGGTGAAAGGATCCCAACCGCCTCCTTGTATTTATTGTTAATCATTGAACAGTAGCCTTTTAAAAGCATTGCTTCACAATGAAGAACGGTTTTTTTACTGGTTTTGATAATTTCATCAGATGCCTTAATACAGTCTCCCCAGTTACTTGCCCTTAACGCTGCCCATGCAAGGCCGATTTGCGCATCTTCATAGTAATAACTCGAAGGAGGGACTTTGCGGAGAGCAGCCACTGCCTGTGATAAAGGAGGTTCCACATCTCCAAGGCCTTCGAAGAATATATAGCCGAGCAGCGTAAGCGCTTTATTGATGATTTCTTCCTGTGCCTTGGTTACCGGCCGGAACTGGATTGCATCATGAAGGGCAATAACCGCGTTGTTCATATCGTTTCCGGAGGCACTGGCTATAGCTGATGAAAACTGGGCAAAAACATATTCCGGATGGCTTCGCGGGATAAGGTCAAAGAGCTGGATGGCGTTCTCAAAATTACCGTCTTTCATATGCTGCAGGCCCGTGTAGTAATAGGCATGGAACTTCAGCGAGTCTGGAGTTGCAGCGGTGTTCAGCCTGGAAAACTGATTTGCAACCCCAATGCTGTTGCCATCCCGGTAATGAAGGCGCAGAAGGCCCAAATCAGCGTGAAAGACTACCTCACTTCTTGGAAATGATTTTTTAGTTTCTAAATAATTCTCAGTTGCATACTCTTTCATGTCAAGGTGTTCCTGGCACAGGCCCATGTGAAGCTGCACCCAGTCATTTTTAAAGAAATCGGGATATTCGGTAAGGATTTTACCGAAGACAAAAAATGCGTCCCAGTATTTTCTTTCAGAATAGAGGGTCCTGGCCTGGTTATACAGGACCGTTGGCCCGATGCTGGCGACCTTGGCCATCTTACGGGCATAGATTTCCTCACGATGTTTCCCGAAGTCGCCGCGAAAATAGAAGGTATGCGTGGAGTTCAGATCAATGTCGTCGATAATAGACATATATTGATAGGCAACCTGGAAATCCCTGCCTACGTTTATGGTGGGAACATTCATGCCGAATGCCATTCCCCAGTAATCGGAGCCGAACTGGGCGTATACATTGAGCATGTTGAGAACCCAGAAACCGATTCTGGAATTAAAATCAAATTCTATCTTTTTTGCAGCATCTGCACCCTGCGATACATTTTCAAAAAACTGTTCCTCCTGAGCGATAATATCTTTTATGTCAAGGTCGACGCCGGCTTCGATACGGCTCTCCCAGAAAGAGCCCAGCCAGGAAAGTTTAAGGTTAGCCGCCTCATGCTGCAGGTTTTTAAATTCAAAATCGGGTGAAATTAAATTCTGTAAATTAACTCCCAGTATATTATAACCCAATAATGGATGGCGCGGCAGACGGTAACTTAGTGCGAGGTCAAGGCTTAAACCGTTTATAGCCCGATCAAAATTTGTCTGGTGGAAAAAATTGACATTAGCCCCAAGGCTTAATCTATTCCATGGATTAATGGCATATGAGAAAATAAACAGGCTCTGAATATCATTTAGTGTATCACCGGAATAAACAATATCGTCAATACTTTCATCATATTCTGATACGGCCACCTCATCAGTCGGAGCTAAGCCGACGTAGGTAATGCCTGCTGACTGGTAAAGGCCTATAGGTATAATAGCCCCGAATTCCATGAGAATGAAAGAGTTGTGTATTGTTGGGCTGAGAGCCATTCGTGCACTTAAATAGTTTTCTTCCGTCATGAAAGCCGGATTGGTCGCAGGCGAGTGGCCGGCCAGAAGATCGCGCCAGCGCTGGGTTATGTAGTATTCGCCCGGCAGGCCGTCAGCAAGTAGGTTTGCTAAACAACCTGAGATCATAATGAGAAACAAAACGATAGTTGTTTTTTTTGAAAGACGGGTTTGGAGTTTCATTATAATATGCCATCCTTTTGATAAAAGAAAGGGTTAATAATTTATTCGAGAACCAAGGTTTTTATTATCCGAAGCCTTGATCTGGCAGCATGATTTAGGATCGGATTGAAAGTTCAGGGCCGTTCTTGGAGAAATAAAAGCCGGGTCAAAGCAATAATTCCCCGAAGGTATTTTTTGCACCTGTTTTAAATTTTTATAAAAATTATTTTTTACAATCTTTGATTTTTCAGAGCCGGAAGAGAGCTTAAGTGCGAAACGCTCGTTAAAGGCGACAACATTGTTTTCAACGATAATATTCGATGTTCCGCCCACTGCGATACCGTGGTTTCCGTTGTATGCAATGGTATTATGATTAACGGATGCCTTGGTTGAGCGAACGTCCCACCCCTGAATGCCTGATGCCTGATTATAGACAATGATATTATCCTCTATCCTCGGGAGATGACGGACGGTAATAATACCGGTTTGCCAGTTATTTTTTATCAAACACCTAGAGACTGCAATTCCTGAATTCTTTGTAAAAACACCTATGGTGCCGTTGCGGATAACAAACCCGTTGATTGAGCTGTTTGATCCCATGGTTACTACTGTTCCGCGGCCCTTGCCATCGAGTACCGCTTTATGCAGGTTCCTTGCTTTTAGAGCAATGCCGGCTTTAATGAATATGTGCTCACGGTAAACGCCGTTCTCTACAATGACGGTATCGCCTGCTTTTGCTTTGACCATTGCAGCGGTTATATTGGCAATTCCGGATGAGGGTACGGTAATGAGTTTGCTTCCCAACAATACATAAGGAAATAATAAACACATTATTAATACATATTTGGCTTTATTAAAACTTTTCTGGAAAAAATCAATCATAATGGCCTCTCTTTATTTTCTCGAAAACAGGATAATTATTTTTAAAATTTTCCTTTGATTAACCCCCAGTACAGGCGCTGTTTAGACCAGGAGAAGGCAGGGGACAATTATTATCAACAAAAAATACAAATTTACGGACACACTCATATATGGTAACCGAATCGGGACATAATTGCCAAAAAAGAAACTTGCGGATAAAACAGCAACTCTCTTTGTGGCGCTGAATCCTTTTTAACCCCGAATTTATTAGTACATTCCAGCTTTTCATATATCAATTCTCCATCATTCTAAAAATATTAAATTAGTTGGAAGATTGCTTGATAATTGTGTGAAGTGGTGCAAAAAGTGGGGACATAAATATCACCACTTTATTCAGAAATGGAGACATTTTCACTGATAGTTCAGTTATTTTTAAATATATTTATAATGGATGTATCCATCGCGGGGAGGCTTTACGAATTTAGAAAATAAAAACCATTATCAACCCTTTTCAAAAGGAAGAGGAAGATATCATGAATAATATAAAGATTGTCTTTTTGCTGATATTGCTTTTTTCGCTTTCTCTCTTAAGCGCAACCTATCGTGTTTCAAAGAGCGGCGGCGGCCAGTTTACCTCCATTCAGGCAGCGGTGAACGTTGCAGGACCGGGAGATATAATAGAAGTAATAGATTACAGTATATATGAAGAGCA
>JAUXBV010000528.1 GCA_030619215.1 Fibrobacterota bacterium
AATAACGCCCTATACATTTAATTTTAACTCACTAACAACATCAATGCAGGATCTGCTCATCGCAATTCAGGCTGCATTCAACCTGCCTGATACTGATGGTACTTATGCAGATAATCCATCCGTTGAGATAAATTCAGCAATCTCAGGTGACGACCGGATTCCAGCAGGTGCTATAGTTATTCGTGGGCAGGCGGGAATGGCATTTGCTCTTTCGAATGTATCAGTGTCCGCAACAAACGCTGATAGTGACAATACAGCACCAACGCGGTTTGTTGCAAACATGATCACCACTGAGATACAGGCAGCGCGTGATTATGGGCAGCATTCAACGTCTATTACCATTTATGATGAGTCAGGCGATGCTCATATAATGACCACAACCTATACCCATTCAGGTAATCCGGGTGAGTGGCTGTGGGAGATCACTATGAGCGGTGGTGAGCAGATTATCGGTGGTGATACCGGACGTCTCTATTTCGGCCAGGATGGCTCTGTCTCAGCAATTACCTTTGACGATGGGAGCACTACTTTTCAATTTGATCCGATGAATGGATCAAATGTCGTGTCAGTACGTCTTGATGTCGGCGGCCCCGGTGATTTTACGGGTATTACCCAGTTCCGTGCGCCCATGACAACGGCTGCCCGTGAACAGGACGGCTATCCAATGGGTAAATTAGCTGAGATATCCATTGATGAGTATGGTGAAATCAGCGGCATGTTTACCAATGGCGTGAATAAGTCTATTGCCAGGATCTATGTTGGTGAATTCAATAATCCGGCCGGGCTTATGAAACACGGTGACAGCATGTATGTTGAATCGAACAACTCAGGCGAAGGTGTTATGTTACGACCTGGTGTCGGTTCTTCAGCAATGATAAAGCCGGGTGCGCTTGAGATGTCGAATGTGGAGTTGGCGAATGAATTTACTGATATGATTACCACGCAGCGTGGCTATCAGGCTAACGCACGAGTAATCACAACCAGTGATGAGATGCTGCAGGAGTTGGTGCAGCTGGTTCGTTAGTATTCATGCTATATCAAGGATATTAAATTGATATCATAACAATATATTGTATCAAAACCATGGAGACAGTAAAAAAACTGTCTCCATGGGAATAAAAGAAATAAAGATTGACCTGATACTGTTTTAATGATAGAGTTAATTATAACATTAGGAGCATTAAGGAGTTATAGAAAATGATCGCCCTTCAGAGACTTAATGGACAACCGTTTATATTGAACTCAGATTTGATAGAAACACTTGAATCGACGCCTGATACGGTCATTAAATTAACCTCAGGCAAAACACTGATCGCATTAAATAGTGTAGAGGATATTGTGCGCAAAACAATTAAATTTAAACAGCTTTGTAGTCAGTCGGTTCAGGTAATACATAAGGAAAAAGAAGAGGATTCCGAATAAGAAAAAAAAGTGCAGTTTATTAATATAATTACAAGAGAGAAACAAATATGGATATAGCAACAATTATCGGTCTTGTAGGAGCATACTTTCTTATTGCCTCGGGTATTGGATTTGATAAGATTGCCGCATTTATTGATATTCCATCCATGCAAATTGTTGTTGGCGGAACAGTTGCCGTAATTTTTACAGCACACCCCTTGAATAAGGTTCTTGGTGTTGTCGGCATAGTAAAAAACGCATTTCTTACAAAGACACTCACACCTTCTGAAACAATCAAACAGCTTGTAGGTTTTGCGGAACAGGCAAGGAGGGAGGGTATTCTTGCATTGGAAGCAAGGGCGCAGGAAATAGATGATATTTTTCTTAAGAAAGGAATACAACTTGCGGTTGATGGAACAGAACCTGATCTAATTAAAGATATCCTCAGTACCGAGATTATGTTCATTGAAGAGCGACATAAATTCGGAGTGGGAATGTTTGAGCTGGCAGGGACACTATCGCCTGCTTTCGGCATGATTGGAACGCTGATAGGCCTTATTCTCATGCTAGGCAATATGAGCGATGTAGAGAGTATAGGCCCGAATATGGCTGTCGCTCTTATTACAACTATGTATGGCTCTATTATTGCCAACACATTCTGTATTCCCATTGCAGCGAAGCTCAGTAACTATTCAAAGGCAGAGGTTCTCATTAAGGAGCTAATGCTCGAAGGTATTATGGCTTTACAGTCAGGAGATAATCCGAGAATAGTGGAACAGAAGCTTACTGCATTTATTGAGCCGGGTTTGCGGTCTGCAGCAATGAAAGAGGAGAAGAAGTAAAGATTGAAAATGGAAATGAGAAGATTGAAACTGGAAACTTGAAATGAAAAGATTGAAAAGCGAAAAGAAAAAATTGGAAATTGAAAATCGATAAGAAGAATTATGGCTGAGAGGAAAAAAGAGGAAAAGAAAAAGGGCGGCGCACCGGAGTACATGCTCACCTATGGTGATATGATGACCCTGTTATTGTGCTTTTTTGTCATGTTACTGTCCATGTCAACCATAGATCCTGCCAAGTTCATGGTTGCTGCATCCTCATTCCAGAATGCATTCAGCGGTGTTCTCAAGGAATTTCCGACGATTCCCATACATAAAGAAATCCTGACACCCAGGCTGGGCGGGGATGAGCAGAACAAAAGGATGGCAATGCAGGCTGCCCGCGAGATTCAGGAAGCCGTTAAAAAAGAGAAGCTTGACGAAGCAATAAAGGTGAAAGTCACTGAAAAAGGAATCGCTATCAAGGTTTCGGACCCGATACTCTTTGAATTGGGAAAGGCCGATGTTAAACCGCATTTTGCCGGTATACTGATTGAAATCGTGCGCATTATTAACAAAATCCCGGATAATGAGATACGGGTTGAGGGCCATACCGACGATTCACCCATTCACACACGGGAATTTCCTTCAAACTGGGAGTTGTCTACTGCGCGGGCAGTAAATGTTATTAAGTTTTTACACACCAAGGGTGGTATTCACCCGTCAAAACTAAGTGCTGTTGGTTACGGCGAATACCGGCCCATTGCACCGAATACTACAGCTGAAAATAAACAGAAAAACAGGCGTATTGAAATGTATGTCGAATACGTGCAGAAAGAGGAGAGTGAATAGGTTGTTAAAATTCAACCACGTTATTGAAAATTAACAAGAGTATAACCACCTGTAAGGAGAGGGATCAATGGCAGACGAAAAGGAAAATATTCAGGAAGAAAAAAAGGACGCCGGGAAACCGGAAGAGAAAAAACCGGGAAGCAATAAAGTGATTATGATGGGTATTATT